>JBBRGY010000126.1:0-8153 GCA_038223495.1 Burkholderiales bacterium
ATGCCGTCTTTGGCCGTGTAGGTCAACGCGGCAGTCTGCGCCTTAATTGTGATACCTCGCTCTTTTTCCAGATCCATCGAGTCGAGCACCTGCTCGCTCATTTCACGATCAGATAAACCACCACAACGATGGATGAAGCGATCCGCCAGGGTAGATTTACCGTGGTCGATGTGCGCGATGATGGAAAAGTTACGTATGTTCTGCATAGTGAAAATGGAAAAGGCCACCGAGTGGAAGCTGGTCGCTTCTCCCGTGGCCTTTTCGTGGCTAACCGCTGATTTTAGCGGCTTTCCGTGATGACGTAAGTTCTAATCTGGCAGTTTCTCTGGCGCGAAGAACTCGTTGTATTCACTACCTGCGCGATCTGCTGCACGTTTAACGCGAAATGCCAGCGTCGAGCCTTTCTCAGAACCCTTAATCAAGTCTGCTAACTGTAACGGACTTGTGACTGCGGTTGATCTACCTTTTCGTGTGACGCCGACTATGATGTCGCCTTCGTTCAAAGCACGAACTGACGATTTCTCAGAGACGTCAGACACCACAGCGCCGCCCGACGCCAGCTTGGCTGCGCCACGTTCTTTTTCGTTAGGGGCGCGGAACGACAAACCAAGTCGATCCTCTTTAGTGTCCGGCGTATCGACCACAGCAGGTTTTGGCGTCGGTTTATCAAGCGATGCTACTTGTGTCGGATCCTTGTACTCGTCCACCGTGACCGTGAGATCTAGAGTCTTGCCATCGCGCCAGACTTGCATTTTTGAAGGCGTTCCAGGACGTGCCGAGGTCACGTAGCGTGGCAAATCGCGGGAATCGTCCACGACGCGATCATTGAACTTCAGGACCACGTCACCTTCTTTGACGCCTGCTTTTTCGGCGGCGCTACCTTTATTGACGCTAGAGACCAGCGCACCTTGTGCTTTTGGCAGGCCAAACGCATCGGCAAGATCGCGACTCACCGCACCAATCTGTACACCCAGCATGCCGCGTTTAACTGAGCCACCCGCACGTAGCTGGCCGACGACATCCATCGCGAGATCGATTGGGATCGCAAACGAAATGCCCTGGAAGCCTCCGCTGACAGTGGCGATCATCGAGTTGATTGCAACCACTTCACCGCGAGTATTAAACAGCGGACCACCGGAATTACCTGGATTCACAGCGGCATCGTGCTGAATAAACGGCACCAGGTCGCCCGTCGTGTCTGAACCCCGACTGGCGCGGGCTTTAGCGCTGACCACACCGGTCGTCAGCGTGCTTTCAAAACCCAACGGTTGACCAATCGCAGCGACCCATTCACCGATCTTCAGGCGATCCGGATTGCCGATCTTTACCGCCGGAAGATCGGTCGCTTCAATTTTGATCAAGGCGATGTCTGATCGTTTGTCGGAACCGATTACTTTAGCTTTGAATTCGCGTTTGTCAGTAAGCTTGACCAACACTTCGTCGGCGTCCTCCACCACGTGGCTATTGGTGATGATGTATCCGTCCTTGGAGATGATGAAGCCAGAACCGCCTCCCTGACGGCGAAGCTCACGCGGTGCGCGGCCACCTGGCGCGCCTTGACCACCCTGACCAAAGTAGCGACGGAAGAATTCTTCCATGTCCTCTTTGTCGGGCGCAGCGCCCTCGGCGCCAGACTTTGACGACTTCTTGCCGATCGTGGTGCTAACGGCAATAGACACCACTGACGGGCTATTGTTTTCGTACAGCGTGACGAAATCTGGAAGGCCCTGCGGTGAAACGGATGCTGTGGGCTGGACCGCTGCCTGCGCCAACGCGGGCAAATGCGGCGTGGTGAATGCTGCCACGGTGACACCCAGCGCGCCGACCGCGAGTAGAGAGGCAATGACTGATTTATTCACGGTTTTACTCCTGAAAACTTGAAGTGTATGAATGATAGAAAACGATTCAATGACCTGCGAACTTACTTCCGAACCAGCGAACTGGCAATGGCCTTAACCGCCGCCGGTCGCGCATCGCCGAAGGCCGTCACCAAGTGATCATTGGCCTGCCGCGAAAAAACCTGGTGATTGCCCTGCATGGTCGCACCCAGCACAGGTGGATCACCCGGTGGTAGCGGCGCGGCATACACGGACACCGAGGTCAAACCATCGGAATAGACTAGCTGCGAAACAGGTTCAATGCGACCTGGCAAAGCTCGCATCAGCGACTCACTGATTTTTACGAACCCGGCAGGCAATCCCTTGGCAAACCAACCCGTATCTGATCGAATTGCGCTGACCGGCAATCTACGGTCAACACGCCAATTTGCGATGCTGTTGGCAAGTGTTGATTTGACTTGTTCACGATCAATCTTGCCACCAATTTTAATATCGCTAAAGGTGATTTCTTCGATCACATTGCGATTTTCATCCAGTACGCGACCGCGCAGCCAGAGACCGGTTTTAAGCTCAGTCCAGAGCTTGTGCCAAAAACGGAATTCATCGTTGGGTGCAAATTCCCAGACCTGTGCGTCAAGTCCAGCAACCCGCTCTATTTCGAGACGCTTCACCGTGAAATGCTGGGCCAATGTGGTCATTTGTCGTGGTAACAACGACGGGAAACCTTGACGGCCCGTTCGCGGTTCAATGCGCATCAAACGCGCTTCGGGGATGTAGCAGGTCAACTCATCGTTAACGCGAACCACCTCAAAAGGCGGACCGTCCAACGTTGTCACACGCTCCATCTCGATGCCGTTCTCATACAGATGAACGACGCGCGAAGTCTCCTCGGCACCACGACGCTTGTAGGTAATGGTGCCGCTGTAGTTCAAGGTCGCCGCTGCATTGGCAGCCTGTTGCAAAATCTGGCCCACGCTCGGGACGGCTTGCGATGTTGCCGCAGAATTAGCTGTGCTGCCACCGAGCGAGCCCGGCCACTGGGCGAGCACGACCGGTGCCACAGATGCGCTGGTAAGCGCCGCTGCGAGGAGCGGCAAGCGCTTCCAGCGGCGCGTCGTGCCGAGCGCCCGTAAGCTGCGCTTACCGACTTGCGACAGCCTGTTAACCGTATACGTCAATGCCACGAGATATCTCTTTCTACTTCGCTTGTTGTGCTCACAGCAATGTTGGCGGCTACTGCCCCTGAACAATCACTGCGGGACGCATGTACTGACGCATCGGCGACAGGCTCGATATATCCGCGCTATCCTGATGCGCTTGCAGATAGGCGTTGAACTCGGCATTCGGCTTCGCCACAGGGGCGTTCGACGCCACCGATGCAGCGCCAGCAACAGGCGCACTTGCGATTTGCGGCATAGCCACCTGATCCTGGTAGACGACCGTGCCAACGAAGCCAACGGCGGCCACCGCAGCTGCGGTGGCCCACGCACGCCCGCCTCGGCTCATGTGAGTCATGGCGCTGAAGAGGCTGCGCTCTTTGATTTCCTTTTGCTCACGCAAACGTTTGCCCGCTGGCGCAATGATGGCTGGCTCAGACGCTAAAGCCTGGCGGATGCGATCAGCGCAACCGACCGGCGTGTCTTCCAGGCCGCGAATACAGTCGCCGACGAAATGCATTTCGGCCCAGCAGTAGCGGCCCTCTTGCTGCGACATGACTTTCATGGCCAGATCGATTTCGTGGGCTGCGATGTCGCCATCCAACCAACGCGAAATTTGTTCGCGCGTCGCTGCGTCAGACGCAACCGTTGGCGTCGAGCCAGCAGAGCCGTTCGGTGTGTTCAATTGGGTATCCATCTTTACCATCTCCTGTCGTCCCGTGTTCCAAGCATCGGTCGCAATTCGGTCGCGATTGCTTCTCGAGCCCGGAAGATGCGACTGCGCACCGTTCCGATCGGACAATCCATCGCCTCTGCGATCTCTTCGTAACTTAAGCCCTCAATTTCACGTAGTGTCACTGCCGTCCGTAAATCGTCAGGCAGCGCCGCCATCGCCCGGTTCACCGCTTCCGCAATTTGCTTGCTGGCATATTCGGCGTCCGGGGTAGCGACGTCGTGTAGACCGTCGTTGCGTTCAAAAGATTCCGCATCATCGTCGTCTTCCGACATCAAATCGCTTTGCGGAACAATTCGCCGCGCCGGACTGGCCAAATAATTCTTGGCGCAGTTGATCGCAATTCGGTAAATCCATGTGTAGAAAGCGGCATCGCCGCGAAAGGTTGGCAGCGCACGATAAGCCTTAATAAAGGCCTCCTGCACGACATCATCAACCTCGCCGGAATCGCGCACAAATCGGGAAACCAGACGCTGTACTTTGCGCTGATATTTAAGTACGAGCAGGTCAAATGCCCGCTTGTCTCCGGCTTGGACACGTTCTACGAGTTCCTGGTCGACCGCGCGGTCGCTCATCAGCGTTTTTCCCTTAGTATTATTGTTCGCCGTGGCTGCAAGGTCTTGGCTCTTGTCCGGTGATTCGATTGACTGATCATGTGAACAAAAAGTTCATATGAGGGCAGCGTCCATACGGTTTCAAACAGCTTTACGCTCCAACATTAAGCCATTGACATAAGGTTGGAAGCGCCCGACTTCAATGCCGCGCACCGACTTGATCGGCACGTCCATCCAAACTTTCAGCTCTGCGCGAGCCGCATCGTCCAACATCCCCAGTTGTTCCAGCACGCTACAAAACGCCAACATCAGCGCTTTTGGGTTGCCGTCGCTCACTTTCGCCGCGATTGCGATGCCACGAGAACGGCTGGCGAGCGTTTGCACGCCGTCGGCACCGACCTTGTTCGCCCAGTCGCCGCGACCGGCTTTCGCCAACGCCAGATCGTTGCGGCCTTCGCCAGACACCATTTCCGGGTGCGTCGCCATCGCCTCGAACAGTTGCCGCGGCGCGCTGCCGTAGCGCGCGTCGTCTTCCGTGCGAGCGAGCCATGAGAACGCGCGCGCCAGCGCAGTCAGCGACAAAGCGAAATTCGGCGCGCTGCAACCATCCGTTCCCGACACCATCGCCGCCGGATCAGGCTCGCCGCACGCGTAAGCCACCGCGTCGCGGATCGCCAGTTGCACGGGACTGTCGGGTTCAAGGTAAGTGTCAGTCGCTGCCGAGAGCAATTTCGCCTGCAACAGCATGCCCGAATGTTTGCCCGAGCAATTGTGAAACAGCGAACTCCAGCGCTTGCCGGGCTCGGGTGCGACGTCGTTGGTTTTGTACCAATACGGAACGTGGTTGCCGCACTGCAGCGCAGCATCGGTCAGGCCGACTTTGGCTAACAGGCGCTGCGCGGTTTCCGCATGAATCGCCTCGCCGTTGTGGCTAGCGCAAAAAAGCGCGATTTCTTTGGGCGTCAGGCCGAATTCAGCGAAACGCGGATTGGCCACCAAAGGCAATGCCTGAAAGGGTTTCAGCGCAGATCGGGTGAAAATCGGAGCGTCAACATCGCCGACACTGGCGATCAGTGCGCCGGAGCGATCCACCACGGCGATCGAACCGTAAAACACATTTTCAACATAGCCGCCGCGCGTGCTGTAAGCAATCGGGACGTGATTTGGGATAAGAATTTCAGGTTGCATGGCACCATTGTTTCACGGCGCGGCATCTTTCTTCGGCATTAAGCATCGCGTCTAGTGTGATTAGCTTTGAGCTGAACACCATATTTTATAGGGGCTATCTCGTCATTTCGTAGAAAGTCGGGTTAGGCCGAATATCTCAATCAGCCCCTTTATACAGGCCATTTCAGCGAAAAGTTGTAAAGATTTCTAATCGCCTTGCGGGATATCGGCATGACACAAGTCAGAATTACCGCCGACCCGACCAAACATCATTTCACAGGAACCCTCATGATCCATGTCATCGCTTTTATTACCGCTCAGCCGGGCCAACGCGACAAAGTGCTAGCAGCGTTCAATGCCAACGTACCCGCCGTGCTCGCCGAAGACGGCTGCATCGAATATGGTGCGACGGTGGACGCCAAGGACATGCCGCCGTCACGCAATAGCGTTGGGGCAGACACCTTCGTGGTTGTGGAGAAATGGGCGAGCCTCGCGGCGCTGCAAGCGCATGCCGGTTCCCCACATATGAAGGCATACGGCGCAAGCGTTAAGGACCTGGTGGCCGGTCGCGTGATTCATGTGCTGGAGCCAGCTCGCGCCTGACGATCATTCGGTTCGCGAATTCCGGATTTTCGCGAAACTCGGCTATCAGCTTTACGTGCAGACGTCCATTTCACTGGGCCAGGACGTCATAAATTGAATACTCGATAAATAAACAAATTAACCGATAGCCCCTATACAGCCGTGCATTTAAGATAAAGCTGTATCAGTTTTTCGCGCGCCCTGCTTTGTCCAGGCCGTTCACTTTGTCGCCAGCCACGATGCCGTGCTCTTTGAACCAGCCTTGCTTCATTTCGATGGCAAACATGGCGGGCGCGCCGGACGGATGCGTGGATTCATCGTGCGGTTTCATGTCGAAGATGCTGACGATGACGCCCTTGCTGTCGACGTACGCAATCGAGAGCGGCACGAAGGTGTTTTTCATCCAGAACGCGAGCGGTTCGCTCTGCGCGAAAACAAACAACATACCGTGATCAGGCGCGAGTGAAAACCGGTTCATCAGACCAACACTTCGCGTCATGTTGTCGGCGACGACTTCCGCTTTTAGCTTCGCGTCTTTGATCGTAAGTTCGACCACGGGCAGTCCTTTGTTCATTTGCGCGCTCGCGGTCGACGGCAGCGTCGACCAAACCAACGCGGACGAAAACACCAAAGTAATGAGTCCTGAAACGGACAGCAGATTACGAAATTTCATGGACACTTTCCAGCCTTATTCCGGCTTTAGGGGGTGACTGATTTGATAGAACTTCCAGATCGCCGCGCCGATGACCACCGAGGTGAGCATGACGATCGCAAAGCGTAGCAAGCTTTGCTGTGCGAACGGAACGACGACCGCAGTCGTCAACGCCATCATCGCCACATGGGTGGATGATTGCAGCGCCGACACACTGCCGCGTGAATGCGAAAACGCGTCGAGTAGTTTGAGTGTGATGCACGGCGTGACCAAAGCCATTCCAAACGTGTAGAGCGCAATCGGCGCGATGTTCCAGACAACGCTTGGCGGCAGGAATGCGCTGACAAGCAGGTTCGCCGTCGCGGCGATCAACATGATCGAAAAGCCCCAATTCATCTGCCGCACATGGCTCACGCGCCCGGCCAGTCGGCCCGAACAATACGCGGCAATCGTGATGCCTGCAATTCCGGGGATAAAAAGCACGGCAAAGTCCTTGCTGGTCAACCCAAGGTGCCCCATAAGAAACGAGGGCGCGCCCGCGATGTAGACGAAAAATCCTGCGAAGTTAATACCGGGGATGGACGCCAGACTTTGAAAAGTTTTGTTGAAGAACATTTTGCTGTAATTCTTCGCCAGCGGAATTAGCGCAAAGGGTAAATGTTCTTCACGCGGATGCGATTCGACGAGCCCCATCTGCGACCAAATGATCAGCAAAATCGCGTATCCCGCGAGAAACCAGAAGATGGAAGGCCATGCCATATGCGCCACCAGCCAACCGCCGAGGATCGGCGCAATGATGGGCGCGAGCGCGAACAACATCTGAATGCGTGACAACTGACGTTGCGCTTCATCACCCGCAAACAGGTCACGCACGACAGCTCGCCCGACCACGAATCCCGCCCCCGCGAAACAGCCTTGCAGCGCCCGAAATGCGAGTAGTGCGTCAATCGATTCCGACATCGCGCAGCCAATAGAAGCGGCCGCATGAACGAACATCGTGCCGATGATGACAGGCTTTCGACCAATCGAATCGCTGATCGCGCCGTGAAACAGCGACACAATGGCGAAGCCGATGAAGTAGACGGTGAGCGTTAACTGCATCTCTACTTCGGTGGCAGGCAGCGCTGCCTGCATCGTTGGAAATGCGGGCAAGTACGTGTCAATCGAAAACGGCCCAAGCATCGACAAGCCAGCCAGCAGCCAGGTGAGCTTCATGCGCTCACGACCACTCGCGTATCGCGCGATCAGCGCAGATTGAGACTGAGGGTTGATGGGCGCTACGTCCTCTTTGGGGTTCAAACGCGAACCCGAATCATTGGGAGGCAAACACAGCCTCTTCGATCTCAGAACGCTTCAGCGATGGGGCAAACATGACCATGAAATCGTAAGCAAATCGGCGCAGAAACGCGTTGCGCCGCAGCCCAACGCGCGTCACCGATGGGGCAAACAAATGCGATGCATCCATGCGTT
>JBBRGY010000127.1:0-8142 GCA_038223495.1 Burkholderiales bacterium
ACCTCCGTCCAGCCCGCCGCGCAGTCGACAACAGCCGCCGAAGCCACCGACGAAACGCCATTGATTGGCGTGGTCGGCGACCCGATTGCCGAACTGCCGCCGAGTGATTTGTGGGATCGTATCCGTGCCGGTTACGCCATGCCTGATCTCGATGATCCACTGGTGGCGAAGTGGGAAAAGTTTTATTCAGATCGCCCCGAATACATGGCGCGCATCGTTGATCGATCTGGCAAGTACATGTTCTACATCGTCACCGAACTTGAGCGTCGCGGCATGCCGCTCGAAATCGCGCTTTTGCCGATGATTGAGAGCGCCTTTAACCCGATCGCAAATTCGAGCGCGAAAGCCTCGGGCATCTGGCAATTCATTCCATCGACTGGCACTAGCTACGGCATGAAGCAGGACTGGTGGTCAGACTCGCGGCGCGATATCGTGAAAGCGACCAATGGCGCGCTCGACTATTTGTCCAATTTGCATGGCATGTTTGGCGATTGGCAACTCGCGCTGGCGTCGTACAACTGGGGCGAAGGGTCGGTCGGCCGCGCGGTGCAAAAATCAAAAGCGCGCAATTTGGATGGCTCGTATCTGTCGCTCGACATGCCCGCAGAAACGCGTAATTATTTGCCGAAGCTACAGGCCGTCAAGAACATCATCCGCAATCCCGCCGCATTCGGCATCACCATCGCTACCGTTCCGAACGAACCTTATTTCAAGACAATCACACTCGCCAATCCGATTGATTTGAAGCGCGCGGCGCAGTTGGCCGAGATGACCGAAGCGGACTTCGTCTCGCTCAACCCCGCACACAATCGCCCCGTCATTGGCGGAAGTAGCGAATATCAGGTGTTGTTGCCTGCGAACAAAGCCGACTCCTTCCTGGCGCGACTCGAGACCAACGATAAGCCGCGTGTGTCCTGGATGGCATACCGCACGCGCTTGGGCGATCGGATTGAAACGCTTGCCCAGCGCTTTGGCACGAGCGTTGTCGCATTGAAATCAGTCAACGGCATTCGTTCGACTGCGCCAACTCTACCCCCTGGTTATCACTTGCTGGTACCCACTGACGGTCCATCAGAAGACGCGCTTGGCAGCATTCAGAACGCAGTTTTCACCAAGTTTCCAGAGTATGTTCCTCCGCGCGTACACACAGTTCGCCGCGGTGACACATTCGCTGGCATCGCCAAACGTTACGGCGTCAAACCAGCCACGCTCGCGCAATGGAATCGGATGGGCAAACAAAATGCCCGCGCGGGTCAGACGCTGTACGTCTCGGGTCCTGCCCCTGCGCGCCACGTCGCCAGCGCCAAAGGCGGACGCGTGGTCTACGTCAAACGTGGCGGCAAAGTGGCTAAGGCCTCGGTACGTCAGGCGGGCCCCGCGAAGAAGCGTGGTGTCGTGACTTCAAAGAAAGTCGTTAAGCGGAAACGCTAAAGGCGCACGCGCGATGCGCTTATGCCCGTGGCGATATGGTGGGCATTCGGACTGCGCGAACTAGCGGGTGGAGCGGGCAGCGAGGCTGTTCTGCGCTTGCGTTCGCTGCCGGTCTATTCCATCGCCCGGCATAGTGCAGGAAGCTGGGCACGCCATCGCAATGTCGCTGCGTCCAGCGACAAAACTCAGTCGTCAGTCTTCCGCCGAAGCACTTCTTCCATACCCATTTGCAATTGCTCTTGCGCGTGAATTTTTTGTGCGCGACGCGTGGCGTCGTGCGGGCCAGATTTTTTGAGCAACGCATCCACCGCGATGGGGTTTCGCGGTTTGCTAGCAGCGATAACAAGCGGTGGGTCAGTTAAAGCGATCAACCGTGCTGGTCGCGACTTGCCTTGACCTGATTTGCGCGCCGCTTTGATGCCGCCGCCTTTGGATGAGGCTTTGCTGGGCGCTTCAGTTGCGTATGTAGCCATTTTCAATCTCCCGTTGCCACGCACCCACGACTAAGCACCAATGAAAACGGCGCGTTGCCGCGCCGTTCAAGTAGGACAAAGTAATCTCGGTAGAGAGACTACTTTTTCTTCGCGGCCGGCTTTTTGGCGACTGGCTTTTTAGCTGCCGCATTTTTGGCGACTGGCTTTTTGGCTGCTGCTTTTTTAGCGACTGGCTTTTTGGCTGTTGCTTTTTTAGCGGCTGGCTTTTTGGCTGCTGCTTTTTTAGCGGCTGGCTTTTTGGCTGCTGCTTTTTTAGCGGCTGGCTTTTTGGCTGCTGGCTTTTTTGCCGCTGCTTTTTTAGCGGCTGGCTTCTTTGCAGCTGGCTTCTTTGCAGCTGGTTTCTTTGCAGCTGGTTTCTTTGCAGCTGGCTTCTTAGCAGCAGCTTTTTTTGCAGCTGGCTTCTTTGCGGCCGGTTTTTTCTTGGCAGGGGCTGCTGCTGCAGCTGGTGCCGCCATTGTCATCATGTCGCTCATAGTGGTCTCCTAAGGGTTGACTCTCACAGTTTTTAAACATCACTTGAGGCGATCATTTGCGTCATCTCGCGCATGGCTTTCAAAAAAAATCATCGAAAACTATCAGCGCTACAACACAAAACACCTCAGTGTCAGGCACCATTGCAAACGTTCAAGGCACACGAACTTGTTTACAACATTTTTACCTGATGCGCGAATTCTAGCTTGATTTTTTTCGCGAACAAGACTACACGCGTGCGCATTCACGCGCACGAAACGCTGTGTTGTTTTGTTGCACAAATTTTGCGCTTTGATTGCGTGCATCGCACGTACATTCGAGGCTAAAAAGCGGCGTCACTCGCATCAAAAAATCATACGACGATGCGCTCATGCGCAATCAAATCTTCAAAGCGTTCACGTTCACGAATGAGATGCGCCTCATCGCGATCCACCATCACTTCACACGGACGACCGCGCGTGTTGTAGTTCGACGCCATCGTCATTCCGTAGGCACCAGCGCACAAAACCGCAAGCAGATCACCTTGCTCCAACGCGAGCGCACGCTCGCGTGCAAGCCAGTCTCCACTCTCACACACCGGGCCGACAACGTCATAAATCGTCGGCGGTCCGTCGCGTAAAAGTACCGCAGTGACTGGGTGATATGCGTCGTATAGCGTTGGGCGAATGAGATCGTTCATGCCGGCATCAACGAGCGCAAAGTTCTTCGTCTCGCCGGGTTTCAGAAATTCAACCCGTGTCAAAAGCAGTCCCGCATCACCCACGATTGAACGACCGGGCTCCAACAAAAGATCAAGATGATGACCCGCGATTTCGCGCTCAACCGCCTGCGCAAAATCGCTCATCGAAACCATCACTTCATCCTGGTAAGTGATGCCGCGTCCGCCGCCAATGTCGATGTGGTGTAGTTGAATCCCACGCGCCGACAAGTCGTCGACAAGCGACAACAATCGACGCAGCGCATCAACGTACGGGGACAACTCTGTGATCTGTGAACCGATGTGACACTCGATGCCGTGCACTTCGATGCCACGCATGCCCGCAGCCAACGTATAAAGCCGAACTGCATCAAGGTGCGCGACGCCAAATTTGTTCGACTTAAGGCCCGTGGAAATGTACGGATGCGTCTTCGCGTCGACATCGGGATTGATACGAAATGTGATTCGCGCGCGCTTTCCCGCAGCGATTGCGATCTCGTTGACGCGATACAACTCGGACTCAGACTCAATATTGAAGCAGTGAATATTGTGTGAAAGCGCTAGTGCGATCTCTTCGCTGCGCTTCGCCACGCCCGAGAAAATGACCTTGCTCGCATCACCGCCCGCAGCGATCACGCGTTGCAATTCCCCTGCGGAAACGATGTCGAATCCCGCGCCTTCAGTGGCCAGAAGCGCCAGCACGCTGAGTGTCGAGTTCGCTTTAACCGCATAACAAATGAGTGGTTTCGACGCTGCGAATGCACTCTGGTAAGCGCGAAAATTTTCGACAATTGTGGCGCGGGAATAAACGTAGGTCGGCGTACCGAACTGGCGAGCGATGTCCGCGAGACGAACGTCTTCATAGGCGAGTTCACCGTCAGCATGGCGAGTTAGGTGCGGAGTCAGCATGGCAATATAGTGGTTAGCGAGCAGAAATGTGTGTAGTAAGAAAGTTTGCCTTCGGCGGCACCAAAGGTCCCTTTTGACCGCACCCGGACAGCCCAATTGCTATCGACACGATGACAAGAACAAGTGTGGCGGCGGTGCGTGTGCGCATAGACTTCCCAATTGATAAGTTCAAGCCGATAATAGCAAATGATTTCTGCCACCGAATTCAATGAAACGGTCGATGCGCTCTTCGATCACATCGTCGAGACGATCGACGAATCCGAAGCGGCGGACGACGCCGAACTCAACCAGGGCGTGCTCGAGATCACCTGTAACAACCAGTCAAAAATCATCATCAATCGCCACGCGCCGACGCAAGAAATCTGGGTTGCGGCGAAGAGTGGGGGGTATCACTTTAGATGGACTGACGGCGTTTGGGTGGATACGCGTAGTGGTGAGCCGCTGTCGGATGCAATCTCACGCGTCGTGTTTGAACAGACTGGCGTGCGAGTCTCGTTTAACTAGAGCTCTAGCAGTACGGCGTATCCCTTGATCGCCCGCTTGTGCACCGTGGTGTTGGGGTCCAGCCCTTCCACGATGGCCCAGAACCGCCTGGAGTGATTGAACTCCACGAGATGCGCCAACTCATGAGCGACGACGTGCCGCATTAATTCTGGTGCCAATTGCAGCAACCGAAAGTTCAGGCGCACCCGACCCGTCGATGTGCAACTGCCCCACATGGTGCGAGCGCTGCTCAGCGTGACTGAGACCAGAGGCAAGCCCGCGTCCGTGGCCATGTTGCGCGCGATTTCGGGCAGTTCCAAGCGGGCGATCCGCTTCAATTCCTCGTCAAACGCGTCCGCGTTAAACGCTCCGTCAATTGTCGTGACGATACAGTGCTGTTCGGTCAAATCAATCGAATCGAACAAGCCCTGGCGCACCTCTACCTTGAGCTTGTTTCCGCGAAAGAGGACATGACCTCCGTCACGGTAGGCCGCCAGTTGTGACCGCCGTGCACTCTGTCGCGCCAATGCAGCCAATATCCAGGCGTGGCGCTCGGTAATCGCGGCGTCAATCTCGTAAAGTGGTGTCCATTTCGGCGCGCGAATCAACAGGCCTTCGGTCGTGATAATCAGTCCGATGGATTTGCGTCGTGCCCGTTGCAATCGGTAGTCGACACCCGTGGAGCTGCGGCGCGACTTCTCTTCAACCGCCTGGGTCGCGCCTGCGCCCACAAATGGGCGCGGACGCTTCGTCGGCGCAGCAGGTGGCGAAAACAGGGCGGTCCAGAAGCCCACGGCTATCCGATCAGGAGTTCGCGCGTTTGTTAGTGAGAGGGTTGCCCAACCGCGCCACTTCTTCTTCAATCACACGCTCCACAAGCTCATTTAACTCATTGAGCGAGCGTCCCGCCGGATCGATCGGTGGCAATACCGACATCGTAATCGTGCCGGGAAATTTTTTCCACGGATGACGCGGCCAGCAGTAGCCTGCGTTGTGCGCAATGGGCAGCACCGGAACGTTGCAGCCAATCGCCAAACGCGCGCCGCCCGTTTTATAGCGCCCCTTGGTACCCGCAGGAATACGTGTGCCTTCGGGAAAAATGATAATAGTGAAGCCGCGTTTGTTAAGCCGCTCTTTCCCCTGCTCAATCATCTTGTCCATCGATTTTGCCCCCGCTTTACGATCAATCGTGATTGGGGACGAACACGCGAAACCCCAGCCAAAGAACGGCACCCAGAGCAGTTCTTTCTTGGCAACGAAACTGCCTGGCGTGAACACGCTTTCGAGCATCAACGTTTCCCACGTCGAAGAATGTTTCGAGAGCACGATAAACGGCGTCTTCGGCACATTTTCCCAGCCTTCAATAACGTAATTGATGCGGCAGAGATGTTTCGCTAACCAGATAAATAGTCGTGTGTACCAGGCGCACAGCTCATTACGTGCCTTCGGTGGTGCCCAAAACGAAGCGCAAATGATGAACGCGAAAACTGGCGTCAGCAGAAGTTGCAGCAGGACGTAGACAATGTTGCGAAGTACTTGCATGGTCAGCTCAATTTATTTTCAGGCAGTGCCAAGGATGGCGTCCACTGCGGCCGACAAGTCAGCAAACGTCTGCGTACCGTTCGGCAATCCACCAGCGGCCAGCGTGCTGGCTCCTTTGCCCGTAAGTACCAGCATCGGTTTGCCACCCGCGGCCTCAGCCGCCTGCAAATCGCGCAGGCCATCACCAATACATGGCACGCTCGCCATCGATACATTCAAACGCTGGCCGATATCAACGAACATCCCCGGCGACGGTTTGCGGCAACGGCAATCGGCGTCGCCCGAATGCGGACAGTAATAAATCACGTCGATATAGCCACCCGCCTGCTGCACCGCTTTGAGCATTTTTGCGTGAATCGCGTTGAGCGCATTCATGTCAAGCAGGCCGCGCTCGATACCGCTCTGATTGGTCGCCACCGCAACGTGATAGCCCGCGCCATTCAACCGCGCAATTGCTTCAAGCGCGCCGGGAATCGGCCGCCATTCGTCGGGTGTTTTGATGAAACGGTCACTATCAAAATTGATCGTGCCGTCGCGGTCAAGGATGACTAGTTTCAAGGGCTATCCTTCGACTAAGCCGCTAACTTTGATAGGTCCGCGACTTTATTCATCGCATCGCGCAGGTCGCGAAGCAGCGCAAGGCGATTTGCGCGCACCGCTTTGTCCTCAGCCATCACCATCACTTTGTCGAAGAACTCGTCGACGGGGGTCTTCAATGCAGCGAAGGATTTGAGATAACCGGTGAAATCGCCGTTAGCGAACAATTTATTTGCGGTTGGCGTCACCGCGTCGAGCGCGGCACGAAGCGCTTGCTCGGCGGGCTCCTGCGTAGCGCTGCTTGCGGCAATCGCCTCACCGCTTTCATTCGCTTTTCGCAGAATGTTCGCTACGCGCTTGTTCGCGGCGTTGAGGCTGGCTGCTTCAGGCAAATTGGAGAAGGCTTGCACGGCCGAAAGCTGCGCGGGTACGGTCGCGAGACTTTCCGGCCAATCAGCAATGACGGATTCAATTTCATTGGTACTTGCACCAGTGTCCCTTAGATAGCCGCGAAGACGGTCGTAGATAAATTCGCTAAGTAAATGTTGCTCCACCGTAACGGTGCTGTTGGTCATCAACTGTGTGAGCACTGCACCCTTCGTAGCTAGCCATTCGTTGACTATTCGGAACGCCGCGCTAAGAATCATTGGAAGCGAAACTGCAATCCTTTGCTCAACCAAGATACGAATAACGCCTAGTGCATGCCGTCGCAAGGCAAACGGATCTTTGTCACCAGTCGGCGTCTGCTTGATAGCAAATAAACCCGCCAGCGTCTCAAGTTTGTCGGCAAGCGCAACAGCCGTGGGCACGCCAGACGATGGCAATGCATCGCCCGCAAAGCGCGGCTGATAGTGCTCGGCGCAAGCGGCCGCTACGTCAGCAGGTTCGCCATCATGCAATGCGTAGTAGCGTCCCATCATGCCTTGCAACTCAGGGAATTCACCCACCATCAACGTGAGCAAATCTGCCTTGGCGAGCGTCGCTGCGCGTACGGAGCGCGCCTGATCAGCACCGATCAACACAGCGATTTCGCCAGCGAGCTTTGCCACCCGGACAACACGCTCGCCCTGTGTGCCTAATTTGTTGTGATAAACGACTTTCGCTAACTCAGGAATCCGTGATTCGAGCTTCGTCTTTTTATCGGTCTCGAAAAAGAATCGCGCGTCTGCCAAACGTGGACGCACCACGCGCTCGTTGCCTTCGATGATTTTCTTCGGATCGGCCAAATCCATGTTCGACACGATCAGGAACTGATTCTTGAGCTTTCCCGCGCCGTCAAATAGTGGAAAGTATTTTTGATTCGTCTTCATCGTGAGAATCAGACATTCCTGCGGAACAGCGAGAAATTCAGGCTCAAACTGACAAACGTAAACCGTTGGCCATTCGACGAGTGAATTTACTTCATCGAGCAAGTCTGCATAGCTCTCGGCGCTGCCCAGCGTCGCTCCGAGCGTCACCGCCTTCGCTTCGAGCTGCGACAGGATCATGCCGCGCCGCGTCGCAAAGACGGGTTCGACTTTTCCGTACTGACGCAGTAATTCTTCGTAACGCGAAGCCGCGTCCAGTTCGATATTGTTC
>JBBRGY010000128.1:0-8093 GCA_038223495.1 Burkholderiales bacterium
TATCTTCGACAAATGCGTTTACACGTCTCGCGTCTGCCTCATCGTCGCCGGACGGAAACTGATCCAACGCTGGGTAAAAACGCACGTCATAGCCTTGTCCGTTCGGACGCTGCGTGGCAATGACGGGCACCACCGCCGCACCTGTGAGCTTCGCCAAACGGGACACGCCCGTGATGGTGGCAGCCCTCACGCCGAAGAACGGAACGAACACAGAATCGCGAGCACCAAAGTCCATATCTGGCAGATAGTAGAACGGGAGCCCGGATTTCATGGCGCGGATGATCGGCTTGACGCCTTCGGTGCGGGCAATGATCTTCGAATCGCTGAAGCGGGTGCGGCCTGCAAGCATCATCTGGTCGAGGTCGGGATTGCTTTGTTCGCTGTAGAGCGAGCAACCGGACGTGTCCACTGAAATCCGAATTGCGCACGCGTCAAGCCCAATGAAATGGGGGCAGAGCCAGATCACGGGCTTCCTGTCGTCACCTTGTTGGAACTGCCTCCATTCGTGTTCGTCGTGCAGCGTGACGTAATTTCGTATTTTTTCGCCAGAAGCGTTCCACAGGAAACCATGTTCGAGAGCGGCCTGCATGTAGGCACGGAAGTGCGCGCGAGCGATGGTTTCGCGTTCAGGCTCGGACATTCGCGGGAAACACAGACGCAGGTTGGTGAGCGCGACACGACGGCGCGATTTTGCTAGCCACCACGCGAGCGTGGAGAGCGGGCCGCTAACCGCTGCGATGACGCGCATGGGAATCAGCGAGAGAACTTTGCTGCCGACGAGAGCGGCGATGCCTGCGAAGGTCATGATGTCGAAGCGCCGGGAAGAGTCACGCCGCGCGGCACTTTGTAGCGGTTGTAGCTCCACAGATATTGATCCGGAGCTAGCTCAATGGCGGTCTCGACGGCCGCATTCAACTCGCGAGCAGCCGTTTCAGAATCTTCGGAAAATGGTGCGAGCGGCGAAAACGACAAACGATAGCCCTCTGCATTCGGCAAGCGCACGCACACCATCATCACGACCAACGCCTTGGTCGTTTTGGCCAGTTTTTGCACCAGCGTGATGGTGTAGGCGGGTCGTCCAAAAAAGTCTGCCCATGCGCCCTCTCCGCCCCGGCCTGGATCTGGCACCTGATCGGGCAACAGGCCAATTGCACCGCCTCGGCGCAGCGCTTTCAACATGGCGCGAACGCCACTCATTTCTGCAGGTTCCGAGCGAATTTGCATGCGGTCGCGACCTGCGCGCATCATCGGCTCGGCCCATGCCACGCGAGGTGCGCGGAACATCACTGTTAATGGCATCTGCGATCCGATGAAGAGCGACGCAATTTCAAAAGTACCCATGTGCGGCGTGACGAAAATAATCCCACGACCTTCGTCCTTTGCGGTCAGCACGGCGTCCCAACCGTCGACAATTTTTAAGCGTTCAAGAACCGTAGCGTCCGGGGTCCGCCACAGCCCCGCAGTTTCAATCGCCATGCGCCCGATCCCGGTGGCCGCTTGTCGCAGCGAGACCTGATCGGTGTATCCAGCCTGTGCCACGTTTTCACGGAGACGATTTCTCATGCCGCTAGAAAGCAACATCAAACGCCCAAAAATGCCACCCAAAGCGGCTTGAGAGGCGAGCGAGCGCCTACTCAGCCAGTTGACGAGCGCGAAGGCGATGGAGGCAAGGAAGGACGACAAGAACGACGGGGAAATGACAAGGAAATTGTGTTTGCACTACAATTTTAGGTGGTGTCTGCTGAGTTATACGACTACTTGCGGGGCGGGCACTGGCAACTTTCTTCATTCAGAAACTTGCGCGTTCTACCGCTAAAGCGTCGCCGCTCATAAATCCGTTGATTTTGAATCGGCTCGCTGGAGTCCATTCTTATCTCTACGCACCAAGGATTTACGCATGAGCGACTTTCTCTTCACCTCCGAATCCGTCTCTGAAGGCCACCCCGACAAGGTCGCCGATCAAATCTCTGACGCCATTCTCGACGCAATTTTCAAACAGGATCCGAAGTCCCGCGTGGCCGCTGAAACGCTGACCAACACTGGCCTCGTGGTGCTCGCCGGTGAAATCACCACCAACGCGCACGTCGACTACATTCAGGTGGCGCGCGACACCATTCAGCGCATCGGCTACGACAACACCGAATACGGCATTGACTACAAAGGCTGCGCGGTCATGGTTTGCTACGACAAGCAAAGCAACGACATCGCTCAGGGCGTCGACCACGCGTCCGACGACCACATGAATACCGGCGCTGGCGATCAGGGCCTCATGTTCGGTTACGCCTGCGACGAAACGGCGACGCTCATGCCAGCGCCCATTTATTACGCGCATCGTCTGGTTGAGCGTCAAGCGATGTTGCGCAAAGACGGCCGCCTGCCGTTCTTGCGCCCCGACGCGAAATCGCAGGTCACCATGCGCTACGTTGACGGCAAGCCTGTGTCTATCGACACCGTTGTGCTTTCAACACAGCACAGCCCTGACCAGAGCGAAACGCCGACCAAGATGAAGCAGTCGTTCATCGATGCCATCATCGAAGAAATCATCAAACCCGTGTTGCCAAAAGAGATGCTGGTGAACACTCGCTACCTGGTTAATCCGACCGGTCGCTTCGTGGTCGGTGGACCGCAGGGTGACTGCGGTCTGACTGGTCGCAAAATCATCGTTGACACCTACGGCGGTGCCTGCCCGCACGGCGGCGGCGCGTTCTCCGGAAAGGACCCCTCGAAGGTGGATCGCTCGGCAGCTTATGCAGCGCGCTACGTAGCGAAAAACATCGTCGCCGCAGGCATCGCCAAACAGTGTCAGATTCAGGTAGCGTACGCCATTGGCGTTGCAAAACCGATGAACGTCACGGTCTACACCGAAGGCACTGGCGTGATCAGCGACGACAAAATCGCGCACCTGATCAACGAACATTTCGATCTGCGCCCAAAGGGCATCATCAACATGTTGAACCTGCTGCGCCCGATCTATCAAAAGACCGCAGCGTACGGCCATTTTGGGCGTGATGAACCGGAATTTACGTGGGAAATGACGGATAAGGCAGCGACGTTGCGCGCAGCTGCTGGGCTGTAACAGCCTTTTTTCAAGTTTGCGAATGGTCGGTGCTGCCGTCCATCGACCACAAATTATGGCGGCAGCAATCGAAATCAGAGCGCTGAAAGTGAACGCTGCTGCCAGATGCCAGCGCGTCCACGGCCAGCCGGAAAACACAGCGATGCCCATGCGCTGCGCATTCTGAAATTGATGCTTGTTCGACGCAGTTGGTAGCTACGACGCTAGGCGATCATGCGCATCGATAACACCGAGCATCCGCCAACTAACGTAACCGATGGGCGTTCGCTGCATGGGCTTACGTGCGCACGGCGGCGGTGACGGAGGACGTAATGACTGAACTTAAATTTACTGTATATTAAAACAGTTTCTTCAAAATAATTCTCATCTTTGTCGCTTGCTATCACCTACAGCCGCGCCCTCGCAGGATTGCACGCCGAACTTGTCACGGTAGAGGTTCATCTCGCCAATGGCCTGCCTGCGTTCAATCTCGTAGGACTTGCTGACACGGAGGTTCGAGAGAGTAGAGATCGCGTGCGAGCGGCGATCCAGACGGCCGGATTCGAATTTCCGGTGCGCAAACTCACGGTCAATTTGGCTCCAGCGGAATTCCCCAAGGAATCTGGACGCTTCGACCTGCCCATCGCAATTGGCATTTTGGTGGCTAGCGGACAGCTACCGGCGGCGCGCTTGAAGGGGCTGGAGTTTGCGGGCGAATTGGGGCTGAATGGCGATCTGCGCCCGGTGCGCGGCGCGCTCGCTATGGCATTGGCAGCGGCACGGACGGGCAACACACTCGTGCTGCCAGAAGCGTCAGCGCAAGAAGCTTCCCGCGCAAAAAGCGCTACTGTCCTCTCCGCCAAAACGCTGCTTGAAGTTGCCGCATACATGACCGGTCGTCACGAACTTCCCACGCCCGTGATCAACACCGACGCCGAGGTCATGATTTATCCCGATTTACTTGACGTTAAAGGGCAGAGTCAGGCCAAACGGGCGCTGGAAATTGCGGCGGCAGGGCGTCACAGTTTGTTGATGATGGGTCCGCCGGGAACTGGCAAAAGCATGCTCGCACAGCGGCTGCCGGGCATTCTCCCGCCGATGAGCGAGGACGAAGCGACCGAGAGTGCGGCCATTTTGTCGCTGGTTGGCAAATTCAAGGCTGAGTCGTTTGGGCAGCGCCAAGTCCGCTCACCGCACCATACAGCAAGCGCTGTCGCACTCGTCGGCGGCGGAAGCGACCCTCGACCTGGCGAAATTTCGCTTGCGCACCACGGCGTCCTGTTTCTTGACGAATTGCCGGAGTTTGACCGGCGAGTTTTGGAGGTATTGAGAGAACCGATGGAAAGCCGCGTGATCAACATTTCGCGAGCTGCCCGTCAGGTGACTTACCCCAGCAATTTCATGCTGGTCGCGGCGATGAACCCCTGTCCTGATGGTTACTTTGGCAGCAACATTGCTGCACGCCCCTGTCGCTGCACACCCGATCAGATCGCACGTTACCGCAGCAAAATTTCCGGCCCTTTGCTCGACCGGATTGACCTGCAAATTACCGTACCCACGGTCGCCACGGAATCTCTACGAGCAGCGGCGGACGGCGAGTCCTCAGCCACCGTTCGCGTTCGGGTGATTTCGGCGGCGCATCGCCAGCAACAGCGCCAGAAAAAGGCAAACGCCGATCTGTCGTCGAACGAACTGGACGTTCACTGTGCGCTTGATGAGCATGGTTCAACCTTGCTGCAACAGGCAGCCACGCGACTTGGACTGTCAGCCCGTGCCCAGCATCGAATTTTGCGGGTTGCACGAACGATTTCTGACCTTGTCGGAGCGGAGCGAATTTCGGTCGCCCACGTCGCGGAGGCAGTCGGGTATCGCCGCATGGACACTTAAGGCAAATAATGCTGAAATAGTGTCAATTGATCGTGACTATGGATTGACATCAGTTCAGAGGACAAGTAGAGTTCGTCTTAGACGTCTCGTCTCCTGCTTGTCCTCCCTGAGCGGGTGCTTTACTTTTTTTGTAAGGCATTGAGCCCCTGTTTGATTGCCACTCAGGGGCTTTTTCTTTGCCGATCACAGCACCGAAGATTCTTCGGGCAAACTTTCTTTGTTCAACCAAAGCTTGAACGTTGTCGCGCATTCCTTCATACCCATGCCGGTATGCGCCGAGAACAGAATGATCTCGTCACGCTCAGCAATGAGCGGTTTCGCTTCTCCCTCGCGAAACGCATTGCGAATCTTCATGCGTTCGCTCTGCGTCAGTTTGTCGGCTTTGTTCAGCAGCCACATCATTGGCGGACGCCCGCGCCCCAGTCCATCCAGCCATTCGACAAATTGCAAATCTAGCGGTGTTGGCGCATGGCGCACGTCGAGCACCAGTACGATCCCGCGCAAAGCCTCGCGTTCGCGAAAATAGTGCTCAATCACGCCCGTCCAGACGCGTTGCTTATCCTTTGGTGTGCGCGCAAAGCCATATCCCGGCAAATCGACTAGATGACCACCGTTGCGAAGTGGAAAAAAGTTGAGTTCGCGAGTACGCCCGGGCATTTTGCTGGCGTAGGCAAGCCGCGTTTGCCCGGCAAATTTGTTGATACTGCTGGACTTTCCGGCGTTCGAGCGGCCCGCGAAGGCGATTTCGGGGCCAGTAACAAAAGGCAGTCCTTCAACGTCGACGACCGACTTGTCGAACGTCACGCCCGCGAATTCCGGGATACGCTCCAGTCGCTCGGTCGCGGCGGCGCGCGCAGTGTGGGCAGGAGTATCCATAGGTGGCCGGTTCGTGAAAGTTATAATTTTAGGTTGTAGTACCCCTCTTCCCCGGAATTCGTTAGCCAAAAGCGGCGAAATCCAATATCAACAGCTATCTGCCATGACTTTCAGCCGTCGTTCCCTTATCAGCGTCGCCGTTTCATTTTTTGCCGCCGTCTTTTCGATGACGGCATTTGCGCAAGCCGACAAAGACCCCGAGTACACCAAAGGTCAGGCGCTCGCTGGCGTCTGCGCTGGCTGTCATGGTATCGACGGCGTGAGCCCGGTTTCTACGCAACCTAATCTGGCCGGCATGAGCTGGCAATACATCGCCAAGCAATTGCGCCACTTCAAGTCGGGGCAGCGCGATAACGCCATCATGAAGGGCATGGCCGCTGCGCTGAGCGACGCTGACATGAAGTCCCTTGGGGCGTATTTTTCGGCACAAAAGGGCCGCACAATCGGCACCAAAGACGAGAAGCTCGCCAAGACCGCAGAACGTCTCTATCGTGCGGGCGATGCAACTCGGGGGATCCCTGCCTGCACAGGATGCCATTCGCCTAGCGGCTCCGGCATTCCCGCTCTATTCCCGCGCATCGGTGGTCAGCACGCCGAGTACACGCTGGCGCAATTGACCGCATTCAAAGGCGGCGTTCGCGGCGTCGCGACCAAAGAAGACACCAATGCTAGCGGCAAGATCATGATGACGATTGCTGGCCGCTTGACCGAAGGTGAGATGAAGGCGTTGGCTGAGTACACATCCGGGCTTCAATCCAACTAGATCTCGTTCATGCAAAACCCAGAAAGCCCGGATAACGTCACCGTTTCCGGGCTTTTTTCTTATCCCGTCAAAGGCTGTCGCGCGATTGCTCATACGACGGCGTCGGTGCTGACGACTGGGCTTAGTCATGATCGTGAATGGATGGTCGTGGACGCGCGATCATCGCCTGCCCAGTTCATTACGCAGCGGCAATGCCCTGCAATGGCCATCCTCAAAGTCGAAACCAAACTTGATGGCGGTTTAAAGCTATCGACCGATGACGGTGACGCACTAAGGGTGGGGGCGCCCTTACGCAACTCGCTGATCAAAGTCAAAGTCTGGGGCCACGAGACGATCGCATTCGATTTAGGCGATGATGCCGCGAAATGGCTGCAACGCAAGCTCGTTCTGAATCACGCCGTTCGGCTTGTGAAATTCAATCGAGACTTGAGACGCGATTGCAGTCGTTTGTATGCTGAAGAATCAGGCGCACACACTTATTTTGCCGACGGCTACCCGATGCTGTTGACAAACGCGGCGTCTCTCGCCGATTTGAACTCGCGGATCGATGGCGGATCGACCAGCGCGATTCCGATGAACCGTTTTCGCCCTAACTTGGTCGTCGACGGCCTCCCCGCATGGGACGAAGATCATGTCGACACGCTGACGATAGGTTCGGTTGTGCTTAAGCTGGTGAAGCCCTGCGTTCGCTGCGAAGTAACGACCACAGACCAAACTGTCGGAATACGGTCGTCGGATGAGCCACTGAACGCGCTTGCGCTGTTCCGGAACAACGCGGAGTTTGGAGGCGTGACGTTTGGCTGGAATGCCGTGGTGCTGACGCCAGGGCATATTTCGCCCGGCGATCAGATAGGCGTGGAATACCGCTTTTAGCCGCCCCTCTATGTGCGCGCCCCTATGGACGAGCACGCCGCTAAGCTAGGGCTTAGCGCAGAAGTTTACAAACTCTCCATCCCAGCCTTGCTCATTGATCATGTACTCATACATCGTTCGATTGGTGAGGTAGCGATGGTTGCCATCGTCTGCGGGCCGAGAGCGAAAAACACGCCAGACCTTCTGCTCACCGGCATAGCAATCCGCCGCAGCCCGGGTTCCGAACGGCAAAGCGACGAACGAATCAACACCTTCGTTGCAGAAGTACCTATTGGGGATATTGTCGCAATTGGGATAAAAGCGCTCTGTTCCGGTATTGCTAATAAGTGTCTTTTCAGAGTTCAATGCGGTGTAGAAGTGGGATCCCCGCGTTGCATTTTTTGCAGCGCCGGGAATGTAGTACCGGTTGATCGATGAGGTGGTGGCCGACGGCGAGGGATCAGTTTTGAACCAATAGCTTGTCCGATACCATAGAGAGTTTGCTTGCGCGTCCCGCAGCGAATCCAACTGCGCTTTTTCAGTCTCGCGCGACGTCAAGAAATAGAAATCAAACTGCGGGTTCCAGTATTCGACCATGCTCGCCTGAGCGCTGGTAGTAGACGGAATCACCGAGCTTGGAAACAGGTAGGGCGCGAGTCT
>JBBRGY010000129.1:0-7991 GCA_038223495.1 Burkholderiales bacterium
CAGAGCTATTTACTTCCGCTATTGCGCAGATTCATTTGCCCGCTATTGGGTTCGCCATTGGCAGCTTCATCGGACTCACTGGCGTGGGTGGCGGTTCGTTGATGACACCTGTTCTTGTTGGCGGCTTGGGCATTCCACCGGCGATTGCCGTCGGAACCGACCTATTATTCGCAGCCGTCACAAAGTCGTTTGGTGCGGCAGCGCACTGGCGCGTGGGCAACGTCGCGAAACGTCTGTTGACCGTCCTGATCATTGCTAGCCTCGCAGGATCAACGCTGGCATTCGCTGTTATTCACGAAGTGAAGCCCGACATCGGAGCACTCAATCGCGTCATTCGTTTCTCGCTGGGCGTTGCGTTGTTCGGGACCGCGACCGCACTGTTGATCCGACCGTGGCTGCTTCGATTACGTCCAACTCAATTGTCGACGGCAATCGCCGTCGACGTCACGAACACTCTTTGGCCTACGGTCGTGCTCGGATTGGTCATCGGCACCGTCGTCACGCTCTCATCCGTGGGAGCAGGTGCCATTGGCGTCACTGCACTGTTGTTGCTGCACCCCGCCCTGCCGATCTCGCGTATCGTCGGCACTGATATCGCGTACGCCGTGCCACTCACAGCCACGGCGGGTCTCACGCACGCAAGTGTTGGCCATCTCGATTTGAATCTGCTTGTCGGTCTATTGCTTGGCTCCATCCCCGGGATCCTGCTCGGTGCAGGACTATCGAAGCGCGTTCCAGAAATCGCAACCCGCAGCCTGCTGATTGCAGCGCTCTCCTTCGCTGGCGTCAAGCTGGTGGCCTGATTATGACTACAGAATTCGCATCAGACTCAACCCTCTCAATCAGCAAAACCAAGCCGTGGCATCAACGAGCTCGCGTCTCTGAACCGCCCGCAAACTTCCCGGCGTTACTCAAAGCGACCGCGGCTACGCTCGATATGGCCGCACTGAGCACACCCTGCGTCCTGGCGAGCAGTCTGTCTGCTGAGGACATGGTGCTCTTTCATTTGATCGCGCGTGAGCACTTGCCAATTCATACGTTTGCGCTGGACACTGAGCGTTTGCCCGAGGCGACGCTCGCGTTATGGCTCGATGCCGAAGCTCACTATGGTCGTGAAATTGAGCGCGTCCGCCCGACCGCCGAACGCCTGCGAGTATTGGGCGAAATGCAAGACGATAGCGCTATTTTCGAGAGCAAAAAGGCGCGCGAACTCTGCTGCACCGTGCGCAAAACCGAGCCACTGCGCCGCGCGTTAGAGGGCAAAACCGCTTGGATAACGGGTCTGCGCAAGGCGCAGAGTGCGGGCCGTGCGTTGGTACCCCATCGGGAATGGGATGTGTGCTTCGGGCTGCACAAATTCAACCCGCTTGCCGACTGGTCTGATGAGGCGCTGTGGTATTTCATTGACTACGAGCGCATCCCGGTCAGCGTGCTCTATAACAATGGTTACACCAGCATCGGTTGCGATCCATGCAGCCGCCCAATCCGCTTTAACGAACATCCGCGCGCGGGTCGATGGTGGTGGGAAAAGGCCGCGGCTGGCGACGGCAGTGCGACGGAGTGCGGCATTCACATAGTGTCGCCGACAAAGTCGAACGCGGAATCAACTCAACCGATAATCGGGGTCACCGAATGACAGCCCGCGACGCGTTCCTAAGCGCCCCCAACATTTCCGAAACATCAGTGACCCACGATCATCTCAACTGGCTTGAAGACGAAGCGATCAGCATCCTGCGCGAAGTATTTGGCGGCTTCGAGCGTCCGGCGATTCTTTGCTCTTTTGGCAAGGATTCGCTAGTAGTGTTGCACCTCGCGATGAAGGCCGCTGCACCGGGAAAACTACCGCTGCCGATTGTGCACATTGACACTGGTCATAACTTTCCAGAAGTCATCACCTTTCGGAAGCATCTCGTCAAAAAGCTTGGGTTAAATCTGATCATCGGCCATCTCGATGACTCGATTAAACGAGGAACGATTCGCCTCGCGCACGAGTTTGAGAGTCGCAACCCGTTTCAGACTATCACCTTGCTCGAAACCATTGAGGCAAACCGCTTTGACGCGATGGTCGGCGGCGCACGCCGCGACGAAGAGAAGTCTCGTGCCAAAGAACGCGTTTTCTCGCATCGCGACAGCTTCGGTCAATGGCAACCGCGCGCGCAGCGTCCCGAACTCTGGAACCTCTACAACACGCGAATTGCGCAAGGCGAAAACGTCCGTGTTTTTCCGATTTCAAACTGGACCGAACTTGATGTCTGGCACTACATCGCGCGTGAAAATATTGAGCTACCGTCAATTTACTACTCACATCAACGTGAAGTGATCGACAGGAACGGTCTATTCGTGCCAGTCACCAGCATCACGCGGCCGCTCGCCGGCGAAACTGTGATAGTCAGGGACGTTCGATTTCGTACGGTAGGTGACATTTCATGCACGTGCCCGGTCGCAAGCGCCGCTACGAATCCTGAACAGGTGATTCTCGAAACCATCGGCGCCACCGCCAGCGAACGCGGCGCGACACGCATGGATGATCGTACCAACGATGCTGCAATGGAGCGGCGAAAGAAGGACGGCTACTTTTAAGTCGCCTTGAATAGACAAGAAATCAAATGTCGAACATACCTCACTCCGCTGCGTCCCGTCCGCTCCGATTCATTACGTGCGGAAGCGTCGACGATGGCAAAAGCACGCTCATCGGTCGTCTTCTCTACGACAGCAAAGCACTGATGCTTGATCAGTTGGAATCATTGGGCAAAGCGCGTGGTTCGCAAAGCAAAGCGGGGCAACTTGATCTCTCGCTCATCACCGACGGCCTGGAGGCGGAGCGCGAGCAAGGCATCACCATTGATGTCGCCTATCGCTACTTCGCCACACCGAAGCGCAAGTTCATCATTGCCGACGCGCCGGGCCACGAGCAGTACACGAGAAATATGGTCACCGGCGCGTCGAAGAGCGATGTGGCGGTCGTGCTCATCGACGTGATGAAGCTCGATTTTTCTCGATCGGTCGTCGTGCTTTTGCCACAGACCAAGCGTCATACCGCGCTCGCTGGTTTGCTCGGCTTGCGACACATCGTCGTCGCCGTCAACAAGATGGATGCGATTGATTTTGACGCATCCAAATTCGCGCGCGTCGTTACTGCATTCGGTAAGTTGGCTGCTTCTCTGAACATCACACATTTCACCGCGATTCCGGTATCTGCGCTTGACGGGGACGGTGTCGTTGCGCACACCGCCCGCACGGCATGGTTTCAGGGGCCCGCGTTGCTGCCGCATCTGGAGTCTTTGATACTTGATGACACCCCCGAAAAGTCTGCCTCGGGCCACGCGTTTATCGCCGTCCAGTGGGTCACGCGAGACGTCTCCGACGATCACCTGCGCTGGGTAACGGGCGACGTCGCAGAGGCCAAAATCAATATCGGCGACGTGATCGCCACATTCCCGAGCGGCGCTACGGCCGTCATCGCAGCGCTGCGCACCGCGCGCGGCGACTCGAACAGCGCTGAACCGGGCGAGGCGGTTGCCATCTGCCTCGACCGTCAGGTCGATGTCGCTCGCGGAGACTGGCTCATGACCGGAGGCGCCAGTGATTTTCCGCTGATGCAACGCACCAGCGCGACCCTCGCCTGGCTCGACAACACACCACTCACGCTAGGCCGTCGCTACATCGTCCGCCACGGTACGCGCTGGCTGCCAGCGCGCGTTAACGCGATCGCTTCGCGCTTCGATTTGGCGAATGCCGAATGGCAGGTCAGCGACGATGCGAACGCGGAAATTAGGGCCAACGACTTGGTGCGTGCTGAGATCGAGTTTGCCCAGGCCCTGCCTCTGGCATCGTTCTCCAAAAATACCGCACGGGGGGCCTTCGTACTCGTCGATCCCGGCACGAATACAACTGCCGCAGCTGGCATGATTCAATAACAGCTTTTACGTATAACTCATATTTTACCGGGGCTAAAGACGTAAAATTGTTTAAATCGATAATTGCCAATATCCGCTTCCATACCCCGTAAAACGGTGCTTTAACGAAAAAGTTGTATCCGTGCGGGCGTGATAGAAACGAAAGCGCACGAGACTTCAGAGCTTCGCGTCAAACGTTATTTCCCCTCAACAAGGTGCCACGCCTGCCCGAGCGTTGTCGCGCCCGGCGCAACATGTTGCATCGTGAGCGCTAGCGCAACAAACATCGCCAGCAAAATCACCACGGGCCACACGCTTCGACGCACGGCGGTAGATAGCCAGTCCGGGCGATTGGCGACATCGGCGCGCTTATAAAGCCAGGTGCCTACGCCACCGTCAACGAGCAATTCCGCAAAAAACGTGGGGGCGCTGTAAACAGCGTAAAAAACGACTCCGAACAAGGCAGCAGCGACAACAATGATGCCAATCAGCAACACTACAAACTCGCCATCTCCGTCGAAGTCAAAGCCCCAGTCGCTGCTCTTTCCTCCGCTGCTGGCGCCACCAGACACAAATCCACTGGACATGTCATCCACAGGGCCTTCCGCAAACGATTCGCTCGCACCACCGCCGCCGAAGCGACCGCCGCCTCCGCTCCATGAGGAGCCACCGGAGCTGGACGAACTACTGGACCCGCCAGACCCTCCGCCACCGGACCACCCTAAGGGCGAGTCGTCGCCACGAACCGAATTGCGCGCAGCACCGGTACGCTCATCCGCGCGTACATTCTCCCTACGTAACCACCATACCCACACGCTCACCAGCGCCAGAAAGGCGGCCCAGCCGGCGAGCACTGCGACTGGATAGCGCACGATGGGCGCGCTGAGTCCAACGCGATGCAGCGTGATCGAGGTGATGAACCCACAGCCAATCGTTGAGACCAGCATTAACGACATGACAAATCGCGGCGAGCCGTGATCACGAAGCCAGGCAAGCGCACGTTGCCGGGGGTCGACCCGCGGAATGCCCGACGCTTTAAAGTTGGTGTTGGCGCTGCGTTTGGAGATAGCCATACGAACGATCCTGAATTTTCTGACGCGCTTGAGTTTTGTGGCTGGGCTGAATCGCGAAGGCTCAACCTGAAATAAACAACCGCAACGTGTAGAAAGACGTACGTCACGCAGTAATCGTGTCACGCCTTCCGCAGTTAGCATAGCCAACGCGACCCACCACTCTACGCACACTGACAGTTCCTCCGGGTAAGCCCGGAACCGCAGGCGACTAATGCAAAGCACAATCGCATAAATAAATTTGCCACGGAGCGTCGTAAAAAGATGCAAAGCACTCTAGCGAAATTACCCGAAAAAGCTACTAGCCGCCGCTCATTCCTTCGTGCGGCAACGCTCGTTGGCGGTGTCGTAGTGGGTGCTGCGCCGATGGTCAGCGTGGCGAAATCTCCCATCTCGTTCCGTTGGCAGTCGACTTGGCCAGCGAGAGATATTTTTCACGAATACGCGCTGGATTTTGCCGACAAAGTGAACGCGACGTCGGGTGGACGGTTAAAGATCGACGTGTTGCCAGCGGGTGCCGTGGTGAAGGCATTCGATTTGATTGACGCGGTCTCGAAGGGCACGCTCGATGGCGGTCACGCCGTGCTGGCGTATTGGTATGGCAAAAATTCGGCGATGGCGTTGTGGGGCTCTGGCCCTGCTTTCGGCATGGACGCCAACATGGTTCTGGCGTGGCATGAGTACGGTGGCGGCAAGGCGCTACTGGAGGAAATCTACAAAGGCCTGAACCTCAACGTAGTGTCGTTTCTGTACGGCCCCATGCCAACACAACCGCTCGGCTGGTTTAAAAAACCGATCACTAAAGTCGAAGATTTCAAGGGCCTCAAATTTCGTACAGTGGGACTATCAATTGACCTGTTCACCGCGCTTGGTGCGGCGGTCAACTCGTTACCCGGCGGCGAGATTGTGGCGGCAATGGATCGCGGTTTGCTCGATGCAGCCGAGTTCAATAACGCCACGTCAGACCGCCAGCTCGGGTTCCCTGAAGTGGCCAAAGTTTGCATGTTGCAGTCTTTCCACCAAAGTGCGGAGCAGTTCGAAATCATCCTCAACAAATCGAAGTTCAACGCACTACCAACTGACCTAAAAGCGTTGGTCAATGCGGCCGTGCAGGCGTCCTCAGCGGAGATGAGCTGGAAAGCAATTGATCGCTATTCGGAAGACTACGCCGCACTGCAAAACGACGGCGTGAAGTTCTACAAAACCCCCGACGCGATATTGCAGGCACAGCTCAAAGCCTGGGATGACATCACACGAAAAAAATCAGCCGACAATCCGTTGTTCAAGAAAGTGATGGATTCTATGGAGCAATTCGCTCTACGCGCGTGCCGCTGGCAGAACGACACCAACGTTGATTTCAAGATGGCGTTTAACTACGCGACGGCGAAAAAGATTTAGCACGGAAGCAGCGCGTATCTGCGCTAGGTGATTCGCCATCGCCATTTGCCACGGTAGATAGATCGCGCCGAAGCGCATCCACCCTACCAGCGGCTCAAAACGGCTTGCCGAACGGATTCAATCTAATGCCCCGCCGCAAGTGCTTCCACGGCAAATCAGCGGGATCGGCTGCCATAGGACCGGGCGCCTTCGCGACCAATATCTGCTCCGCGATTGGCGTGAAATCAGCACGAAAATGCACTGAGCTTTTGTTCACCAGAATCGCCTGTTCGGTCGGCTCGATACCGACATAGCGATACATCGCCTGATCCGCAAGCTGCGTTTTGTAGCTCGCGACCACGATGCGCACGCCCTGATAACGCAGGCAAGCGGATGGGCCGAGGCGCATTTTCATGCCGCGATAAAAAGGGCCTGTTGCCGCGAAATTTCCGTCGTGCAGCGCCTCAACTGTCCACGGCAATTGCAACGGTGAATCATCCGGAATACGGCTCTTGCCGCCCAGTGCAAAATTGAGCGTTTTACCAACGCCGATTTCATGCGCCGCTTTGGCCGCTGCGCCGTCAACGATAAGGCCGGTAGCTGCGCGCTCGGCGCGACATTCCAAGAGCGCGCGCACCATGCCCATCGTGTCGCTATCGCCACCCGCGCCAGGGTTGTCCTGGGTGTCGGCGATGACGACAGGTCTGCGCGCGGTCTTCGCGATCAATTGCGCTTCACGCACGGCCTCGACCGCAGTGAGCACCCGAGCATCCCATTCGCCTTCGGCGGCCAGCACGCGACGCTCCAGTTTTTCCGCTGCAGCGCTCGCCGATGCATCACTGACCCCATACGCCCACACCACAGGCGCGCAACCGTCGATGTCCGCAGCCGGAAATCCGGGCGTGAACGACGCGCTCTGCACGCTCGCCGATTCAAGCTGACCGACGAGTTTGTAAATGTCATTGCCGGGGAACAAATCCGTGCATTGCGCAGTGATCGGAATCAAATACGGCAATACGCGAGAGGCGAGCTTCGGTGCCTCCATGCCACCGATCCGTTGCTTCAAATAGAACGCAGCGCGCGCACCAGTCTCAGCCATATCGATATGGGGATAGGTTCGATACGCCACCAGCATCTCAGCCAACGCAAACATCTCAGGCGTCGTGTTCGAATGCAGGTCAAGGCTCACGGCAATCGGCATCTTCGGTCCAACGATTGCGCGCACACGACGCAGCAACTCACCCTCGCCGTCGGGATGCGAATCGGTCACCATCGCACCGTGCAGATCAAGGTAGATCATGTCCGCATTGGCCTTACGAATGCCCTCGCAAATCGCACCAGCGATGCGATCAAAGGCGTCGTCGGTCACCTGCGCGCTCGGACTCGCCGCAGCCCACGCGGTGGGCACCAGCGTATGCGCCGAACCCATTTCATTCATGAATCCAGAGATCGGAATATTTTGATTCTGGAACCGCTCGAAAATTTCGTGACCAATGGAGACCGGTGGCCATCCACCGCCCTGAACGAATCGCTCGTACGTCGCACGAGATGGCGCGAAGGTGTTGGTCTCGTGTTGAAAGCCGCCAATTGCGATACGCATGTTGAAAAAACCAGAATCAAGGAACGAGGGACACAATGTAGCGCAATG
>JBBRGY010000130.1:0-7913 GCA_038223495.1 Burkholderiales bacterium
AATGCTGCGATACATAAAAAAGTTGATAAAAATATTTATGGGCTGTAGTCGGCGTATCGACGGCTCGTCGCCCCTACCGCCAAGTCGTCGCCCGCCGCTCACCAATCCGTGGGACTCACCGTAACATCGCCACACTTACCCATTCGTCATTCTCCCTATGAAGCAAACCGCTCTGTTCCACCGCTGTATCGCTCTGCTGCTGATGACGGTGGCATCCGCAGTCATTCAAGCGCAACCGACCGACGCCCAGATCAAGGAAATTCTGACTCAACGCATCGAGGTTGATAAGCAAGCGGTCGGACTCGCCGCCGTCGTGGTGAACGGCGATCAGATGCGCATCGTGACGCACGGTTTTCAGGGGCTCGACAAGACGTTGCCCATAACCGCCGACACGTTATTCGAGGTGGGTTCGATCACTAAAACCTTCACCGCGCTTCTACTCGCCGACATGGTGATCAAAGGCGAATTAAAGCTCGATGATCCGGTCGAAAAGTGGCTGCCTCAAGGACTCTCGGTCGGCCTAAAGGGCTTGAAGCTTCGCGACTACACCGGAGCGCCGATTCGCCTGATTGATCTCGCCACACATCGCTCGGGCCTGCCGCGCCTCCCCGACAATATGCCGAACGCGACTCGCGCCGATCCTTACGTGGATTACCGCGAACAACAGTTGCTGATGTACCTGAAAGATCGCGAAGCCTTCGTCGAAACCGATGCTGGCAAGACGACCAAAAAGCGTGACGAGGCCTACGCATATTCGAATCTGGGTTTTGGTCTGCTCGGCTATGTGCTCGCCCGCGCGGCGAATATGCCGTATGACGAGCTGCTGCAAAAGCGCATTCTGACGCCGCTCGGTTTGACCTCTACCTTTCTCGATATTCCGCGCAATGAACTCGCCCGATTTTCCGACGGGCATTATCTGGAAAAAGGCACCACGCTGAAGCGGACCAAACACTGGCGCTTCGATGTCATAGCGCCCGCGGGCGCATTGATCATGAGCGCGAAGGACATGGGCCGCTATGCACAGGCGGCGTGCGGCGCAATTGATACGCCACTAAAGGCTGCGTTCACGCTGGCGCAAAAGCGTTACGGCGAAGGAATGGGGGCCAAAAATCCGCAAGGCCTCGCGTGGATTCTGGCAACCCTCAATGACCACACCGTCGTCAATCACGACGGCGCAACCGGAGGGTTTGCGTCAACGCTATGGGTCGACCCGGAACGCAAATCAGCCGTTGCTGTGTTGTCGAATGCGGCAGGGCCCGTGACGGATATCGGCCTGCATTTGTTGGAGCCGTCGATACCGCTCGCAAACCTTGCGCCGATGCGGGCGGAAGCCATTGCGGTCGATGCAAAATCGCTAGATCAATTCGTCGGCACCTATTCGCTTAGCGCGAATTTCAATGTGACCATACGCGCGCGTGACGGCAAACTGTTCGCGCAGGCGACGGGTCAGGGCGAGTTTGAGCTGTTCGCGAAATCCGCCACTGTCTTTTTCGCACGCGTCACACCGCTAGAAATCGCGTTTGAAGAGATCAAAGACGGCAAGGCAGGTCGGTTTCAGATCACCCAGAAAGGCAGGACGCGGCCAGCGCAACGGGTAGAGTGAAGTGCCCTACGGTTACCGTTGTCGTCTATCGCGCAGCGCCTGATTTTGGCCGCAAAAATCGCGGAACAAATCGCGCAAATCCCGTGCTTGCGTGTGGCGTATTTAAGTTCGTAGTTTCCGTTTCGGTCAGCGCGTGAAAGTCGCTGTTCACGACCGTTCGCGGCAGCACCCGAAGCACGGCGGGTGACTGCGGTGTTGGCGACGGGTACGACGGCGCAATGTTCGGTTCGGCTCGCGCAAAGCCGCGCTCAAACAGCCACGCCAACAGCGGCTCCCACTGCTCTCGATCAATCTCGGTCACGCCTGCGGGCATGTCAAAAATACTGAGCCCGTTTTCAACTGCACGCACGTAAATCTGCGAACTGCGCAAGCTGCACAGCCAGTTAAGCCCTACCGAAGCGGCCCAATCGCTGGCAATTTCCTCGGCCTGAGTGCGTCGATCCAGGCGCATACCGACAGCTGCGACCTGACAGCGACCACTCACCACCCGAGGATGCGCGCGCAGTTCGGCCCAGCAGTCGGAGGCAGCTTCACGGTCAAACACCGAGCCAGAAACCGGAATCAAAATTGCATCCGCGACCATCGCGACTTTCGCCAGCGCGAGACCGTGCAGGCCGCCGGGCGTATCGAGCACCAGATGGGTCGAACCGGGCGGTGGTCGCACATTGCCCTTGGTCTCGCTAACCCAGCCCATGATGGTCGGAGCCGCGCTGGGGCGGCGTTTCAGCCACACACGCATCGACTGCTGATGATCCAGGTCACCGAGCGTGATGCTCATGCCTTCACGCGCCAGATATGACGCAATATGGGTGGCGAGCGTGCTTTTGCCGCATCCCCCTTTTCGACTTACAAGCGCTACTGTAGGCATAGTCTGAAGATTATTCTTCAAGCCACTGAATTGCAAGCGATTTACCTAAAAATAGCTTAAAAATCAAGCAAGTCGACTACCTGAGTTCGGCGAGCCCTGCCTTAAACCGCCGAATGCCCTCATCAAGACGCGGCAGCTCGCTGGCAAAGCACCAGCGCAGATAGCCTTCTCCTTCATCGCCGAAGCCCGCGCCCGGCGCTATGCCAAGGCCGTACTCGGTGACCAGTCGCTTGCAGAACGCGAGCGAGTCCTTCATGCCGTCGACTTTGAAGAATGCATACATGGCCGCGGGCGGCGGCGGTGCATGCACGCCGGGCAGTGCGTTGAGGGCAGCGCACAGGTGATCGCGGGCGGCGCGAAAGCGCGTTTGCGTACGGGCAATCACGGCGTCACCACCGCGGATCGCGGCGTCGCCTGCGCGTTGAATGAACACTGGTGAGCATGAGGTGTTGTACTCAATGACTTTGCCCAACTGCTCAACGAATGGCGCGGGCGCAACGAGCCATCCCAAGCGCCACCCCGTCATCAACCACGACTTTGAAAATGTGTTCGCGCTGACCAAACGATCATTAGCGTCACTGATATCAAAGAACGAAGGCGCGCATCCACTGTCGTCAAACACCAATCGCTCATAAGCATCGTCAGCCAGAATCCAGATGCCATATTGACGGCAGCGCGCGAGGATCGCCTTCTGCTCGTCGCGGGTGAGCGTCCAGCCGGTCGGATTGTTCGGCGAATTCACCATCAGCATTTTGGTATTCGGCGTCAATGCAGCCAGCAATTTTTCGAGGTCAAGCTGCCAGCCGCGTTCGCCGAATACGAGCGATACACATTCCACATTGGCCGAAAGAATTTTGGGGATCTCAACGAGGTTAGGCCATAGCGGCGTGACGCAAACGACGTGATCGCCGGGGCTCACGATGCATTGCGCCGCGAGCGACAGCGCATTCACGCCAGCGCTCGTGATGGCGATATTGTCGGCAACGATGGGCGCAGCGGGATTGGGATGCAGGCGCGAGAGATAGTTTGCAACCGTTTCGCGCAATTCCGGCAGGCCAAGATTGTGCGAGTAAAAAGTTTCGCCACGCGCAAGGCTTTCAGACCCTGCGTTGCGAATAAAGTCCGGCGTCACTTCATCGGGCTCGCCGAACCAGAACGTGAGCACGTCGCTACGGCCGATTCCAGCGTTGGCAACTTCGCGAATTTTCGAGGCGCGCAGGTTGACGATAGCGTCGCGGGGGAGGAGAGATTGGGTGTGATGCATATTGCAATTATCGCGGTATGCGTGTGATGCACGACAGGCCGCTACGGCGAATTTTGAACAGCGGTTGAGCTATTCAGTTTCGAAAAACTAGCAACACGAACGACAGCGTCTCAGTAAGCCGCCTAAATCAGACGGTGGAAACCCTCTACTGCTTGAGAATATCCGCGCCCTTTGGCGGCACGAATGCGAAGGCGTCAACGGCGAGTTTGCCGTTCTTTGTGAGGGTCGTGAAGCGAATGGCGTTGGTGTTTTGCAACGCATCACGCCATGACAATTCTGCGGGTTGCGACGCGACCATGGCGATGCGCAGCTCGTCCACAGACGCGTCCGCCTTGCGTGGTTTGGCTTCGACGTAGCCAATTGATCCACGTGAGTCGAGTACTTTCAACTCGAACGCTTTTTCTGCTGCGGCAGGATCAAGCAGCAAAGTCAATGGCTGTTCACTCAATGTGTCGGCAAGCTTTTTGGTCGTGACCTGATTCAAGTCTTCGTCATACAGCCACACGGTGGTGCCGTCACTCACAATAGTTTGCTTGTACGGTTTCTCATAGACGAAACGGAATTTACCGGGACGAGCAATTGAAAAGGTACCGGCAGACTGACGGCTAACCCGACCATTTTTGTCACGCACTTCTTGCGTAAACGTGCCGGACAACGAAGTGAGGTCGCGCGTATAGGCGCGGAAATCGGCGAGGGGATTAGCGGAGGCTTGGGAATGCCCGAGCACGCTCGAAAATATCGCGATCGTCAACGCCGAAATATGTGTCGTGTTCATCTAGATCGATTGGCTTTCTTTAGCTGTGGGAACGGCAAAAGCCGCAAATTAGTCGCACCAAACTTTAGCGGCTTACGCCGCTCCTACAACGCTACTCTTCGCGCTTTGGCACAAGCACTTCACGTTTGCCCATCGCATTGGGTCGCGTGACAATCCCAGCGTTTTCCATCGCTTCAATCAAACGCGCAGCACCGTTGTAACCAATGCGCAAACGTCGCTGCACGTAGCTAATGGTCGGCTGCCGACTCTCCAGGACTGCGGCGACAGCTTCGTCAAAACGCGGATCTTTTTCACCATCTTGTGACCCACCACCGTTCACTTCGTTCAACGTCTCGGCATCGGTGCCTTCAAGCACGCCTTCAATATATTGCGGCGGCGCTTGCGCTTTCCAGTGTTCTACAACGCGGTGCACCTCATCATCGGTGACAAACGCGCCGTGCACGCGGTTCGGAATACCGGTACCGCCCAGCATGTACAGCATGTCGCCACGACCCAGCAGCGCCTCAGCCCCCATCTGGTCGAGGATGGTGCGCGAGTCAATTTTGCTCGCAACCTGAAACGCGATGCGTGTGGGCACGTTGGCCTTGATCAAGCCGGTGATCACGTCAACCGACGGACGCTGCGTAGCGAGAATGAGGTGGATGCCCGCCGCGCGAGCCTTTTGCGCAAGCCGCGCGATCAGTTCTTCAATCTTCTTGCCCGCTGTCATCATCAAGTCCGCCAGTTCGTCGATCACGACGACAATAAACGGCATTTCTTCGATGGGCTCCGGCGCATCCGGCGTGAGCGAGAACGGGTTGGTCAGCGGCGTGCCTTTGGCCTGCGCTTCACGCACTTTTTGATTGAAGCTGGACAGTTGGCGCACACCCGTATGCGAGAGCAATCGATAGCGCCGCTCCATCTCGTTGACGCACCAGTTGAGGCCGTTTGCGGCAAGCCGCATGTCGGTCACGACGGGACACAACAGATGCGGAATGCCTTCGTAAATCGACAGCTCCAGCATCTTGGGATCGATGAGCAACAGCCGCACTTGCTTCGGCTCGGCTTTGTACAAAAGCGACAGAATCATCTGGTTGATGCCGACCGATTTACCGGAGCCTGTCGTGCCCGCCACCAGACAATGAGGCATACGCCCAAGGTCACTCACGACGGGCCGGCCTGCGATGTCCTTACCCAGCGCCATCGTGAGCAAACTCGATGAATCGTTGTACACCGCGCTGCCCAAAATTTCGATCAACGCCACGCTTTGCCGCTGTGGGTTTGGCACCTCTAGGCCCATACAAGATTTGCCGGGAATCGTCTCCACCACGCGGATACTCATGACGCTCATTGCGCGCGCCAGATCCTTCGCCAGATTGACAATCGAATTGCCCTTGACGCCCACGTCCGGCTCAATTTCGTACCGCGTAATGACCGGTCCAGGATAAGCAGCAAGCACCTTCACAGGAACATTAAATTCCGCGAGTTTCCGCTCGATCAGGCGCGACGTGAATTCAAGCGTCTCGCCGGAAACAACCGGCTGATCTTTCGGCAATGGCTCCAGCAACGACAGCTGTGGCAACACCGAGTCAGGAATGTCCGCGAACAGCATCGTCTGTTTTTCTCGCTCAACGCGCTCCGACAATACGACGGGCTCAAACGTTTCGACGATGCGGATGGGTTCATGCGATTCCACCCGTTTGGTTTCTTCACGAACATACAGTTCACGTAGCTCCACTTCGGGCGCTGCGATGTCATGATCGCGCTGAATTTCGCGAACTTCTTCGCGTTTCTCGCGCCAACTTGAAAAGCCGTCCAACACGAGCGAGCCGATCCATTCGCTGACGCGTAACCACGGAATCGCGAAGGCGAGGCTTAAGCCGATGAACAGCAAAACGATCAGCAACAACGTGCTGGGGACAAAACCGATCAGGCGAAGCAGAGGAAATGCAAGCGTCTGACCGAGCGCACCGCCCGCCCCTTGCGGCAATCCTGCGAAGGTTCGGTGCATAGCCAACGCCTCCAGCGCTCCGCTCGCTAGCAGCAACAGCACAAGCCCGCCGACGCGCCAGGGAAATCCCAAGATGGCCGTTTGGCTCGCACTCTCGTCATCCTGCGCCACCGGCGATTGGCGTGTCGATTTCCGTCGCGGCGGCATCGCCCGCCACACCGCGAGCGCTGCGAACAAGACGAGCCACCAAACCGTTGCGCCAAGCACAAAATATCCGATGTCACTGACCCAGGCGCCAGTCGAACCCAGCCAATTTTTAACGCGCAACGCACTGCCCGTCGTCGACCACGCTGGATCCGCTGCGCTAAAACTCGCGAACGCAATCACCGCTAACAGAACAACAACCAAGGCAATCAGCCAGACAATCCAGCGGCGCAGCGCCACCAATCGTGAAGACGCGGGTGTGCTGGGTCGTGCTGACCTCACACGTCGATTGCCAGCGGGACGAAAAACGAAACTCTTGATGCGCTCAATCATCAATCTATTTTATTGCGCAGCGCAACAAAAAAGGCGCCGTGCATTCACAAGGCGCCTTTTTGCGAAACGAGCCGTGAGATCAATACTTAGTGCTCAGCACGGATTTTTGCGATGAAAAATATTCCGCAACATTTTCGATGTCTTTTTTCGACAACGTGGCGGCAAAGCCTTTCATGATCGCGTTATTACGTTCGCCCGATTTATAGTCACGCAACGCTTTGGCGAGGTAATCGGAGTGTTGCCCAGCCAGGCGAGGGTAGTTCACATCGGTGCTGTTGCCATCAACGCCGTGGCAAGCAGAGCACACTTCTTTCGCTTTTGCCGCGCCAGCAGCGATGTCAGTAGCAGACGCCGCACTGGTCAGGGCAACGCATGCGAAAACGGTGATTAGTGCTTTCATTGCTTGCCCTCCGAGTAGTAAGCGGCCAAATCGGCCATATCTTGATCGGTTAGCGAAGCGGCGATGCCGCGCATGCTGGGGTGTTTGCGTTCACCCGATTTGTAGGCCTTGAGCGCGCTTACTAAATAAGTGGGATGCTGACCCGCGATTTTCGGAACTTGGTAAACCTCGGGGTAGGCGGTGCGCCAGCCTTCGATGCCGTGGCAACCTTGGCACATTCGAACTTTTTGCGATCCGGCTTTAGCGTCGCCAGTGGGGGCCTGAGCCAATGCCATCGTGCCAGTGAGGCTGGAGCAGGCAATGAGAACAGCTGTGCTTAGGGCTTTTAACGCGTTGCGTTTCATGAGATCGGGATGCTGAAAGTTTCTGGGAAATCCAATCAATTATAGAGGCGAAAGCCCTATATCGTGAGCGGATACACATTGAAACGGTCAGTTCGGACTTCAACTACTATTAGTATTCTTTGCCAGTCTTTCCCAGTATTCAGGAGCCAAAACCCTCATGAGCGACAACATTACACACGTTACCGACGCCAC
>JBBRGY010000131.1:0-7900 GCA_038223495.1 Burkholderiales bacterium
GATGGGAATCCTGCTGCAACAAGGCATTGGCGACACTATTCGTGTGTCGTTGACGCCTGAGCCGGGTGGAGATCGCACCAAGGAAGTGATCGTTGCACAGGAAATGTTGCAAACGATGGGCCTGCGCACGTTTACGCCGCTCGTGACCGCTTGCCCGGGTTGTGGCCGCACAACGAGCACTTTCTTCCAGGAATTGGCTGCGAAAACACAGAGTTATCTGCGTGCTCAGATGCCGGTATGGCGTGAACACTACGCGGGCGTCGAGGGGATGAGCGTGGCCGTCATGGGCTGCGTCGTGAACGGCCCCGGCGAGTCGAAGATGGCAAACATCGGCATCAGCCTGCCGGGCACGGGCGAACTGCCTGTCGCGCCGGTTTACGAAGACGGCAAAAAAACGGTCACGCTTAAGGGCGACCGGATTGCTGAAGAATTTCAGGCAATGCTGGATGCTTATGTTGTGCGCACTTACGGCAACGGTTCCCCCGGATCGTCGGGGCAGACGGATCAGCGACATCAAGCGCCGGAACCAAATTCAGAATCGCCGAAAGTCATTCCGATCCACGCAGTGTGACGCAGTTGCGAAAACAGCTTTTCGCTGTAATCGCGATTTCATTTGGGCTAACTAGCGATTTTATCGAAAGTCGACTATTGGCGTAGTTCACGTTTGGCCCCTACGCAGTCGTCGTTACGCGAAAAAGTTGTTTCCCTTTACACGCTGAAACTCGTGGGTTTAACCCCAAAAAATTCAAGCAGTCCGCGCTGATCGCGAACTGTGCTCCAGTCAGAAAATATTATGGAAACGAAACCCGCAACGAAATCACAACCGACGCTTCAGGCCGTTAAAGGCATGAACGATGTTCTGCCCGCCGAATCGGCAAAGTGGGAGTTTTTTGAAGAGACGGCGATGCGCGTTGCCCGTCAATACGGCTATCGCAACATGCGCGCGCCGATCGTCGAGTACACGCCGTTGTTCGTGCGCTCCATCGGCGAAGTGACCGACATTGTCGAGAAGGAGATGTATTCCTTCGAAGACAAATTAAACGGCGAAAAACTCACGTTGAGACCGGAGTTAACAGCTGGCTTGGTCCGCGCGGCGATTGAATCCAATCTCGTCTACAACGGACCGGTGCGCGTTTACTGCATGGGCCCGATGTTCCGCCACGAGCGTCCGCAGAAAGGTCGATATCGGCAATTCAGCCAGTTTGACGTGGAATGCTTTGGCTTTGACGGCCCGGATGTTGATGCGGAAATCATGATTATGACCACGCGGTTGTGGCGTGAACTGGGCATCCCGGACGTGCGACTGGAAATTAATACGCTCGGAAATGTCGATGAGCGCGCCGTTTATCGCGCCAAACTTATCAGTCACTACGAAGCCCATCTCGAAGCGTTAGATGATGAGGCGAAACGCCGACTGCACACAAACCCCATGCGTGTGCTGGACAGCAAGGTCGCGAGCGTCATCGAAGTGAACAAAACCGCACCCAACCTGCTCGATTCCCTCGAAGGCGATTCGCGTGCGCACTTCGAAGGATTGCAGCAATTGCTCACCGACGCTGGTGTGCCGTACGTCGTCAATTCACGCATCGTGCGCGGCATGGATTACTACAACCGCACGGCGTTTGAATTCGTCACCGAGCGTTTCGGCGCACCGCTGACCGTCTGCGGTGGCGGTCGCTACGACGGGTTGTTTGAACAGTTGGGCGGCAAGCCCACGCCAGCCATTGGTTTCGGCATGGGCATCGAGCGCGTGCTTATGATGCTGCCCGATGACCAAAAATCGAACGGACTCGACGCGTACATCGTGCATGCAGGCGAAGGCGCGCAAAAGGCCGCCAGCAAACTCTCAGAAACGCTTCGCGACAGCGGTTTGAGCGTCGCCCAGCATGGTGGTAGCGGAAGCTTCAAGAGCCAGATGAAGAAGGCCGACGCCAGCGGCGCACGCTATGCACTCGTTATTGGCGACAACGAGGTCGTGGCGGGCACCGTGGCCGTAAAACCGCTGCGCGACAGCAACGGCACGCCAATTCAGGGCGAACAGGCGATAATTACGAGTTCGGCTGTTGCGGCGCATTTGCGCGGCTAACTGCCTCATTCCAGACTTACGTTTCCAGAATTCAGAATTTCACTATGGCTGCTTACGATCTCGACGAACAAGAAAAATTAGGCGACCTGAAGGCGTGGTGGACGCGCTACGGTAACTACGTCACCGGTGCCATCACCGTCGTGGCGCTCGTCATCGCGGCTAATCAGGGCTGGAAATGGTACGCCGCGAAGCAGGCTACCGAAGCGAGCACACTCTACTTTGCGCTCTCCGACGCGGCTGCCAAAAACGAAGTCGCCAAGGTCAAAGACGCCAGCGCGCAGCTCATGGAAAAATTTGCAGGCACTGGTTATGCACCACGAGGCGCACTGCTCGCGGCCAAATCGGCGTTCGATGCGGGCGATCTTGCCACCGCAAAAACCCAACTCGAGTGGGTCGCCGCCAACAGCAAGGAAGACGAGCTAAAAGGCATCGCGCGCCTGCGCCTCGCAGCAGTGCTGCTTGACCAAAAGCAATACGACGCCGCGCTCGCCGCCCTAGACGGCAAGCACAGCGAAGCATTTGCGGGCCTGTATCTCGACATGAAGGGCGACATCTACAACTTGCAGGGCAAACCTGCCGACGCCAAAACCGCGTACGAAGCAGCGCTGCCAAAGCTTGATTCCAAAGGCTCGCAAAAGCAGTACACCCAGCTCAAACTCGATGCAGTGTCTGCAGCAGTGGGAGCCGCCAAGTGAATCCCTCAGTGAAACTGTGGACGACGCGCGCCAGCTTCTTCGCCGTGGCTTTGTCGCTCTCAGCGTGTAGCTCGTTCTCTTGGTTCAGTAGCAGTGACAAGAAGATTTTGCCGTTGCCAGCGGTTACTGGCAGCGCCACGGTTTCGGCGCAGTGGCAAAGTGCACTGGGCGGCAAGCAAACGAGCAGCTTGATTCCTGCGGTCGCCAACGGCAAAGTTTTTGCCGCGCATCCAAGCGGTGCGGTCCTTGTTTTGGATGAAAAATCGGGCGCAGTGATCGGGCGTTTTCAGATCCCAACCGGTAAGGGCGTTGTTTCCGGCGGCGTTGCAGCCTCCGCTGACATGATCGTTGTCGGCACCAATAAGGCCGAAGTAATCGCGCTTGATTTGAAGGGCAGCGTCCTCTGGACATCGAAAGTCTCAAGCGAAGTGATCGCGCCAGCAGCGATCTCTGACGCTGCAGTCGTCGTGCTGGGCGGCGACGGCTCGATCACCGCGCTCGACCCTAAGACCGGCGCTCACAAGTGGACGGTTCAACGCGTGTTGCCGGCGCTAACGGTCCGCTCCAGCGCCATTCCCATTACGGTTCGGGGCGCAGTGTTCGTCGGCACCGCGCAAGGCAAATTGCTCGCGATGGACCTCATCAACGGCTCGGTCGGCTGGGAAGCTACGGTCGCCACTCCCAAGGGCGTATCCGAGCTTGAGCGCTTAGTCGACGTTGTCGGCCGCCCTGCGGTCGATGGCGAACGCATCTGCGCTTCGGCGTTTCAGGGGCGTGTCGCCTGCTTTGACGTGGTGCGCGGAACACTGCTGTGGTCTCGTGACGCCAGCTCGCTCACGGGCGCGCTGCTCGACAACAAATATGTCTACATCATTGACGAAAAAGGTGTGGCGTATGCATTCGACAAAACCACCGGCGGAACCATCTGGAAGCAGGACGTCCTAGCGGGTCGTCGCGCCACGGGCACTGCGCTTCTCGGTGCTAATCTGGCCGTGCAAGATTCCGAAGGCACCGTGCACCTGGTTGACCGTGCCACCGGCAAAATCGCAGGACGCGGTCTTGGCGAGGCATTCGCCTCCGACGTTGGCATGGTTGCCAGCGGCGATGGCGCATTGATTCAAACCAAGAGCGGACAGCTTGCCTCGGTGGTTGCGCGCTAATTTAAGTTCCTCCCATTCAACTGGGAGGCTAGGAGGGGATGGAGTTTGATTCCTTTGCTATGCAAACCCTTCCCCCAACCCTCCCCATGAAAGGGAGGGAGTAGAGCCACCTTCTCAGCGCTGAAATTTTGCGCGTATAAGCCCAGCTGGGGTGGCGAAGATATTTAGATAGGCCCGCAACATGCTCCCAACCATCGCCCTCGTCGGACGCCCCAATGTCGGAAAGAGCACGCTCTTTAACCGGCTGACGCGTTCGCGCAATGCGCTGGTCGCAGACTTTCCCGGCCTCACACGCGACCGACAATACGGACAGGGCCATGTGGGTGAACACAAGTTTGTGGTCATCGATACCGGCGGTTTCGAGCCGGTCGCGAAAGAAGGCATCCTCAAGGAAATGGCGCGGCAAACGTTGCAGGCGCTAGACGAAGCCGATGTCGTCATTTTTCTAGTGGACGGTCGCGCTGGCGTGACGCCTCAGGACGCGCGCATTGCTGATTTGCTGCGCAGGCGCGGTCGCTCGATTTATCTTGCGGTGAATAAAACTGAGGGCATGAATGACGCGCGCGTCACGGCTGAGTTTTACGAGCTGGGTATCGGCGATCCGTATGCCATTTCGGCGACTCAAGGTGATCGCGTCAGTGCGTTGATCGAGATGGTGCTGGAAGAGCACGCCCCTATCGCGCCTGAGCCGGAAATAGTCGAGACTGACAAGCGGCCTGCACGCGAACTGGCGGAAGCTGACGAAGGCAAAGAACCCGAGTTCCAGCCCGAACCGCCACCACGCACCAAAATCGCGGTCGTCGGTCATCCAAACGTCGGCAAGAGCACGCTGGTGAACGCACTGCTCGGCGAAGAGCGGGTCATTGCTTTCGACCAACCAGGCACCACGCGCGACTCGATTTATCTCGATTTCACCTATAAAAAGCGTGACTACACACTGATCGACACGGCGGGCATCCGCAAGCGCGGCAAAACGACCGAGGCCATCGAAAAATTCTCGGTAATCAAAACGCTGCAAGCCATCGAAGACGCCAACGTGGTGATTTTTGTGGTCGACGCGACCGCTGGTATCAGCGATCATGACGTTCAGCTCGCCTCCTTCATTCAGGATGCGGGACGTGCCCTGGTGATTTGCATCAACAAGTGGGACGCCGCCGACGCCGACGCCCGCAAAATCATCAATGATGACGTGACGCGAAAGCTCTATTTCGTCGACTACGCCGAGACCGTTACCACCTCGGCTACCGCGAAACAGGGCCTCGACAAGATCATGACCACGGCCAACCGTGCGCATGCGGCTGCATTCAAAAAGCTACCGACGCCAAAGCTGACACGCGCCCTGCAAGAGGCGATGGTAAAGCAGCAACCACCGCGCGCTGGCACGATTCGTCCGAAGCTGCGCTACGCCCACCAGGGCGGCAGCAACCCGCCAGTGGTAGTGATTCACGGCACCTCGCTCAACAAATTGTCGGACATGTACACGCGCTATCTGGAGCGATTTTTTCTGGATTACTTCGAACTCAAGGGCACACCTGTGCGACTCGAGCTGCGTACGGGGCATAATCCATATGCGGAGGATGACAAATCGGGTCGTCGCAAGCGCTAGTTTGCTGCGTGCACAATCGCTATTTAGCTTAGGTGCCCGGTCGGCTTGAACTTCCTGCCTCCGTCACCATCTGAATCCCAAGTGGGCTTCGATGGAGAATGTCACCTTGAAGTACCATCAAACAAGAATTTCGGAGAATAAGAAATGAGCAACAAAGGGCAATCCCTACAAGACCCGTTCCTGAACACACTGCGCAAAGAGCACGTTCAGGTCTCCATCTACCTTGTCAACGGCATCAAGTTGCAGGGACAGGTCGAATCTTTCGACCAATACGTCGTTCTGCTGAAAAATACCGTCACCCAGATGGTCTACAAACACGCAATTTCCACCATTGTCCCAGCGCGCGCGGTGAATATTCCGCACGGGGACGAAGCTCCTGAATAGCCGCTTCACGCGAAGTTATTTGAGCGCGGTGAGTACGCCCCGTGTTTGACCGTCACGCCGGAAATGACCGGGCCGTGCTGGTGCAGCTTGCCTTTGGCAAAGCGCCAATGACCGATGACATCGAAGAGTTGAAATCGCTCGCTTCCAGCGCGGGCGCAGACACTGCAGACGTTATCACCGGTCGTCGCGATCGCCCTGATCCCGCGCTGTACGCCGGCAAAGGCAAGGTTGAAGAAATCGGTGCTGCCTGCATTGCGCAAAATGCGGAACTGGTGATCTTCAACCATACGCTCTCAGGCGCTCAGGAGCGCAATCTTGAAAAAGCGCTGTCTTGCCGCGTCATCGATCGGCGCTCGCTGATTCTTGACATCTTCGCCATGCGCGCCCGTAGCGCCGAGGGCAAGTTGGCTGTTGAACTGGCGCAGCTCGAACATATGTCAACGCGGCTCGTTCGCGGCTGGTCGCATCTTGAGCGTCAACGCGGTGGTATCGGCATGCGCGGCCCGGGCGAGAAGCAGCTCGAGATTGACAAGAGCCTCATCACACTCAAAATTCGTGCGCTCAAGGAACGTCTTGAAAAAGTTGACAAGCAACGCCAGACCCAGCGTCGCCGCCGCGAACGGTCACGCACCATTTCCATTGCTATCGTTGGCTACACCAACGCGGGCAAAAGTACTCTCTTCAACCGCTTGACTGCGGCTGGCACCTACGCGGCGGATCAGCTGTTTGCGACACTGGACACCACCGTTCGCAAGCTCTACGTTGCTGACGCCCAACCGATGGTCGTCTCGGACACCGTGGGCTTCGTGCGCGATCTGCCGCATGAGCTCGTGGATGCATTCAAAGCAACTCTGCTTGAGGCGGTGGAAGCAGATCTGCTGTTGCATGTCGTCGACGGTGCCAGCGATCAGCGCGATCAGCAGATCGAGGCAGTCAATCTGGTGCTTGAAGAAATCGGCGCAGCCGAAATCCCGCAGCTCATCATCGTCAACAAGTGCGATTTGCTCGGACTGGGAAGCGACGCTGGACGGGTTGAGACCGACGACATCGGGCAGGCTCGTCGCGTTTTTGTCTCATCGAAAACTGGTGCGGGTACTCCTGAATTGCGCGCGGTCTTGCAAGCGCGCTTTCCGCGCCAAACTACCGATTACACGGCTGCCTTTCAGCCTGGTCAAGATCAAGCCGAAGCGTCTCCCTAACTATCGTGGTTTTTAGATTCGCAAAAAATCCATAAGTTAACCCACGATTTATCCTCATAAGAATGAAAACCCAATCCAGCAATTACCTCTTTGCGCTCTGGGACCGGATCAAGCTCTCGCTGAACGACCCGCAATGGGGGCGCAAGCCCGGCACCGATGGCGACAAGAGTGAAGGTGACCGGCCCGCAAGCCCACCTCCGCCCGCTTCACCACCTCCTCCGCCGCCTACTTCAGGCGGCAACGGTGGGCGCAGCGGTAGTTCCGGCGGGCCGCCGGATCTCGACGACCTCATAAAAAAAGTCAATGACCGTGTCGGCGAGCTTTTTGGTGGCAAAAAAGGCGGCAAGCGCCCGTCCGGCTCACCTGGTGGCGGCGGCCCCAGCTTCCCGTCGATCAGCCCAAAGTTCGCAGCGGGTGGCCTCGTCATCGCGGCCTTCATCGGCGTGCTGCTGTGGCTGGCAACCGGTTTCTACATCGTTGACGAAGGCAAGCGCGGCATCGTGCAGCGGTTCGGCAAATACGTTGAAACGACCGGGGCGGGTCCGCGCTGGCATTTCCCGTGGCCCGTCGAATCGCGCACCATTATCAACTTGAATCAGGTGCGTTCGGTGGAAATCGGCTTCAAAGGCACCAGCAAGAATCGCGACGCCAAACAGGCTCAGATGCTGACCGAAGACTTAAACATTATCGACATCGCGTTTGCCGTGCAATACACGCTGTCTGACGCCAAAGCGTTCTTGTTCAACCACCGCAATCCGGACCAGGCTGTC
>JBBRGY010000132.1:0-7892 GCA_038223495.1 Burkholderiales bacterium
TGGTGGATGGTGTTGAGCAATGAGCACTGAGCTAAATGCTTCGGAAGCCAAGCCGTTGCCAACGCCCATTATCGTGCGTTCGCTGCTGACTTGGGACGACACGTCGCGTGCGCTGAATGATTTGATTGACCGAACCGAGCGCTCGCTCGACGTCTTTGATCATTCACTTGCGTTGCAGGATTGGGGGAGTCGAGCCCGATGTGAAGCGCTACAACGCGCAGCTTTGATTCACCACGTCAATGTTCGAATCCTGGTTGTTGACTCGCACGTGGTGTCGACGCAAGTGCCCCGACTGCTCACTTTGCTCAAGACAATTGGTCATCGCGTAACAATCGTCGTTAGCGACGCGCACGAGGTCCCGGAGTGCAGTTATGCTGTTGCAGACCGGCAACACTTTCTTTTTCGCCCCATTTCGGTGCAATCCCAAGGTACACTGAATTTTGGAAACCCAGCAAAATCAATGGTTTATGCCGATTCATTTCATGTACTTTGGGAACAAGGCGGGCAGCGCGTCTTTCCCGAAGCGCTCGGCTTGTAAATCCGGCCATATCCGTTTTTCGGGTTTTCGATATACTTTCGGCCTCACTCAGTTCTATTCCGATTTCGCTCATCGGGGTGGTCTCCACTGAGGGAGATTCTCCTTAAGGCACACACATTCGTTAACGATTCACGTTGTAAGGAAACAAAAAATGAAGAAGTCACTCCTAGTCGCTGCGCTTATCGCAGTTAGTCTTGTCGCTTGCGGCAAAAAAGAAGAGCCAAAAGCTGCTGCACCTGCTGTAGTTGCTCCGGCTCCCGCTCCTGCCGCTGCTGCACCCACTCCAATGGATGCCGCTAAAGATGCGACAGCTACTGCTGTCGAAGCAACCAAAGATGCAGCAGCGAAAACCGCTGATGCCGCTAAGGATGCTGCTGGTAAAGCCGTAGATGCAACCTCAGCCGCTGCCAGCAAAACTGCTGACGCTGCCAAGGATGCTGCTGGCAAAGCCGTCGATGCTGCTAAAGAAGCAGCCAAAGACGTCAAAGACGCAGCCAAGGATGCCGTGAAGAAACCCTAATCGGTTTAGTTAACGCAACCTCTAAAAGCCGGTTTCATGTTTAATGTGACCGGCTTTTTTTCGTCTGCGATTTGTGCAGCTAGCGCGCCAAGTCTTTGCTGAGCCATTCGCAAAGGGCGTGCAGCGACTCAATCGTCTCGACGCCCGACGGCAATTCATGGGCATGAATATGCGCCAGATCGGGCACCCAATGTGCGCGTGCGCCTGAGGCTACGGCGGCGGTCAACCCCGGAAGCGAATCCTCGAACGCCCAACAATGCGCCGCGTCGACACCGAGTTGATTTGCAGCGTGAAGATAGAGGTCAGGCGCAGGTTTGCCGTGGACCACTGTGTCGCGCCCGACCACAACGTCAAAATTCGCGAGCAAACCGGCTTTTTCGAGCTTGTGACGCGCAAAATAGGTTCCAGTCGATGTCGCAACCGCACAGCGCAATCCTGCCCCTCTAACCGCCGCTAGCGCCTCAGAAACGCCGGATTTGACCGGTACGCCTTTAGCGATTCGTTCCTGATACTGCTGGTTCCACACCTGCTGGTACTCGTCAAACGGGAAATGCGCACCGAACTCCGCAATCATCATGCGGCCGAGTGCATCGCTTCCGAGCCCAATCATGCGCAGCGCGACCGACTCCGATATTGAATGCCCGAGGAGTCGGGCAGTGACGAAGGTGGCTTCTTGCGCCATCCGCTCGCTATCGATTAATAGCCCGTCCATGTCGAACAAAATCGCCGCTGGATGATCGCGGCGGCTAGCGGCGGCATACAGCTTTTCGACGGATGCACTATTTGACGGGGGCTGATCCGGATAAATGATAGAACTCGACTTTTGCACTTTTATCCTTCTAGCCCCTGTTCAACATGCATTCTGCGGAAAAGTTGTTCACTCGTTTGGGCTAAGTGATCGTGACCCATTCGAGTCCCTGATCTTGCGTAGCAACAAAAATATCATCCGCAGCCCCGCCTAGCGCCGTTGCAAACGCATTTTTTGCGAGATCCGCACGATTGTTCTCGCGACTCAAGTGCGCGGCGACCACGCGCTGCAACCGGCTGCTCGCGATCCGCGCCAGAATTTCGGCTGAGGCAGCATTCGACAAATGACCGTAGCGACCGGAGATTCGCTCTTTCAGTCTAGGCGGATACGACGAACGGTTCAACATATCCTCGCAATGATTCGCCTCCAGAAACAGCGCGTCACAGTCAGAAAGCGAAGCTTCAATATGTGGCGTCGTCTCGCCGACGTCGGTCAAAACGCCCAATCGGCGCTGACCATCAGTGAGCGTCATTTGCGCGGGTTCGCGCGCATCATGCGGCACCGGGAACGGCAACACCTCGATATCCCCCACCAAAAATGCGTCGTGCGAATCAAACCCGCGCAGCGTACAGCCGTCCCATCGCGATTCGGTCGCGCTCAATGTGCCAAAGGTAAGCCACACCGGAATGCCGAAACGCCGCGCAAATCGCGGCGCTCCACCGACATGATCCGCGTGCTCGTGAGTAATGATGATGGCGTCGATGTGCTCGGCAGCAAGGCCCAAACGGGCGCATCGATTGACGGTTTCTTTGACGCCAAAACCACAGTCAATCATGACCGTGGTTTGCGCTACCTGAACGATTAAGGCGTTGCCTTCGCTGCCGCTTCCAAGACTGGCGAATCTCACGCGGTCAACAAACTCGCAGCCGCGTTCATAGGCTCAGAGCTACTACCGACTACCGCAGTTGCGCGTGTAGCAACGTGACGATGCGAGTGCCGATAGCAGTTGCGTCCGGTGTGCCCTTGCTGTCGAGCACGCGCACGTCGGTCTTGCCGGCGGTTTCTTTCACAGTGATGCGATACTGTTCGGCCACCTCCTTGGTATCCGTGCGCCAGAACTTGAGCTTGTCGAGAATGCCAGGTTCATTGTTAGCGATGGTGTCCGGATCGGCGTAGCGGACAAAGTATGTACCCGCCGTTCGGTCACGATCTACGACAGTAAAGCCAACGCGATCAAGCGCCAGTCCTACGCGGCGCCATGAACGATCAAAGGTGTCATTCATAGAAAGACTGGAGACCCCGCCGACCCTTACGATTTGCGCTTGATCCACACGCGCCGCCGCCGCTGCGGGCGACACCGCAGCCTGAGCGATCTGCGTAGCCTCTTCCTTTGGCGCCCCCAGATACTGCATCATGCGATTGAGGATTTCAGCTTCATACTCGGGCTCGGGTTTGCGCTGTTCATAGCGAAACACCGGCTGCGTGCTGGTGCCGATATTTTTTTCTTCGAGGCCGCGATGGCTGATGAAGATCTCGGTCGTGCCGTTAGCACCGCGTTCCAGACGGGTGCGATATTTATCGCGCGTGCCGCTGGAGTAAACCTGATCAAACACCTTGCCGATGGTGCGACGAATAATGTCTTCCTGAATCCGGGCGCGGTTCTCGGCCCAATCAGTTTCCATAAGACCGATACGTGAATCATCTGACACTAGTGTCATATTCATGCTCGCCCAAAATTCGCGAACTTTCGGAAAATTCACTTCCGGCGTGCCCGGCACAACGAGCCAACGCTCCGTCCCAGCGCGTTCAATACGCATGCCGGATACAGCGGGCAAAACACCGCCCGCACCCGACAAAACCGAAGCGCGAGTGGCCGAATTGACGCCCGAAAGGGTGGCCGTTCCGGCGCGGAAACGCTCGTCGTACTTCGGCGGCGTCAAATCCGGCGGGACTTCCAGGGAAGGGCCCGATGTCGCGGCTTTGTACTCGACGCGCTTTGCCTCAAATGGGCTGTATTCGGCAATCGTGCTGCAACCCCCGAGCGTGACTGCAACAGCAGCAAGCGCTGTCAGCGCAAACGTTGAAACTGATTTCATTCGTGTTCCTGTTTCTAAAGTCTTGGCGTAATTTTCAGGTCGATGCTCAAAGAATCGCGGCGTGGCGCATTGCCGCTTCAAGCACGGGTTCAAATTTTGGCGTCAATGGTGTCATCGGCAAACGTGTGGTCGCGCCGCACTTGCCCATGCGCGCCATCACCCACTTCGGCGCAATCGGATTGGCCTCGACGAACAGATCAAGGTGCAACGGCAACAGCGTATCGTTGATCACGCGAGCGGCGGCGAAATCGCCCGCCAGCGCAGCGCGGCAAAGATCAGCCATCGCTTTCGGCGCGACGTTGGCCGTGACAGAAATCACACCATCGCTACCCATTGCCATCAGTGCCAGCGCAGAATCATCATTGCCACTGTAGACCGCAAATCGCTTGTCAAGTTTCCGCAATTGACGAAGCAGTTCACTGCCACGTGCGACGTCGCCAGTGGCGTCCTTGATGCCCACGATACCAGGCACAACAGCTAATCGCATTGTCGTTGCAGTCGCCATATCAGCGACGGTGCGACCGGGCACGTTGTAAAGAATCATCGGAAGGTCAACGGCCTCCGCAATCGCCTTGAAATGCTGGTACAGGCCCTCTTGCGTGGGCTTGTTGTAATACGGAACGACCGAGAGCGAGGCGTCGGCACCGACCGATTTAGCGTACGTCGAAAGACTGATCGCCTCGCGCGTGGAGTTGGCACCGGTGCCAGCAACGACTTTAATACGGCCCGCTGCATGCGCCACCGTGGTCTGAATCAGAAGTGCGTGCTCATCGACGTCCACGGTCGGCGACTCGCCAGTAGTCCCGACGATCACGATCGCCGAGGTACCAGACGCCACATGCCAGTCAATCAGACGTTTAAGTGCATCGAGGTCCAGCGCGCCGTCGGCATGCATGGGAGTAACGATGGCAACCAAACTGCCTTGAATGGGGGACGATGCGTCAATGGGCATGGAGGTGAACAAAAAATCGGAGCTAACCTTGAATGTTAGCGTAGGGCGCATGCGTTCGACGCAGTGCTTGGCTAACAGTCCGTTCGTGGTCTAAAATCGGACGAATGGGGAAAAACAGACTTTTGGCCTGCGTGCCGCTGTTGCTGGCGAGCGCTGTCGCGGCATCGTTTTCGGTATCGGTATCAGCCGCGAACAACGATCCGTCGAATCCTCCCGGCCCGCTACTGCGCGCAGAAATAACGCTTCGCAATTTAAGTGACAAAGCCAAAGACTCCGCCGCAAACATCACCAGTTACGCGCTAGGATTGATTGGCGTCGACTATCGGTTTGGTGGCAACACGCCTGATCAGGGGCTCGATTGCAGCGGGTTGATCCGTTATGTGTTTCAGCAAGCTACTGGGATTTCCCTGCCGCGCAGCGCGCGCGAACAGGCCCGCGTCGGTCAATCGGTCAAGCGTGACGATCTACAGCCCGGCGACTTGGTGTTTTTCAACACACGTCGTTTTCAGTTTTCGCACGTGGGGCTGTATATCGGTGACAACCGGTTTATCCACGCGCCGAGCTCAGGTGGCTCGGTAGAAGTCTCTAATCTGGACAATCGCTACTGGCAAAAAGCTTTTAACGGCGCGCGACGCGTCGTCTCGGGGTTGCCGGATCTGACGGCTCTGGTTGTTCAATCAGCGCAGGCGGCCACCATTACCCCGATGCCCCCTGAAAAGGCGTCTCCGCCAGCAGGCTCTCGCGACGTAAGCGAGAACTAGACGCGCCTTAGCGCTCGCTCGCCTTCTTGAGGATATCGATCACGGGTTTGTGCTCTTCACGCACCGCCCAGTCGTAGGCGGTTTCGCCCTTTTCGTTTTTCTGGGCAACATCAGCGCCATACTCGAGAAGCACCCGGACCACATCGGCCTTGTTTCCGCGCGCCGCCAACATGAGTGGACTTGCGCCGGTCGGCGAGGACGCCATTGGATTCGCGCCCTGATCGAGCAAGTATTTCGCGATGTCAGTATGACCGTTGACCGCCGCGTAGTGCAGTGCCGTCCAGCCCGTGCTGTTCACGTCGCCGCCTTTGTCTCTCAGATAACGCACGACCTTGTCGTGACCGTTTAGGGCGGCAACCATCAGCGCCGTGTCTCCCCATTTGTTGCGCATATTGACCTTTGCACCAGCGTCAACCAGCGTTTGCGTACTTTGCAGCGAGCCGTTACGTGCAGCAACCAAGAGCGCCGGATCGCCTCGCTCATCCACCACATCAGGCTTCACGCCTTTCAGCAACAAGGCGCGCACCTCATTCGGTCGATCAAGGTCAATCATCTGGAACAGGTCGGCTGTGCTGGATGCGCTTTGGGCAAACGCGAAGGGAGAAATGAGTGCCGTACACAGGAGAGTTGCACGCAAATGAGCGCGGAGGTAGCGTGGAATCATGGAGTCACCCGAAACAGCGAGAAAAAGTTTTGACTGGTGGCGCGGCCAACAGTTTCTACGTCAATGCCGCGAACCGCCGCAATTGCGGCCGCTACGTGAGGAACGTACGAAGGCTCGTTCCGCTTGCCACGATAAGGTACCGGTGCGAGATACGGCGAATCGGTCTCAATCAACATCCGCTCCAGCGGCACTCGCTGCGCGACGTCGCGCAAATCCTTGGCACTCTTAAAGCTAACGATTCCCGAGAATGAGATGTGAAAACCCATATCCATCGCTGCGCTGGCGACATCCCAAGTTTCGGTGAAGCAGTGCATCACGCCACCCACTTCGCCGGCACGCTCTTCACGCATGATGGCGAGCGTGTCCTCAGAGGCGCTACGCGTATGAATCACCAACGGCTTGCCGCATTCGCGGGCCGCACGGATGTGCGTGCGAAATCGTTGTCGCTGCCACTCAAGATCGCCCTGCAAACGGTAATAATCAAGGCCCGTTTCGCCTATCGCCTGAACTTTCGGATGCTGCGCCCGCGTGAGCAAATCGGGAATTGTTGGCTCTTCAATGTGTTCGTAGTCAGGGTGCACGCCTGCCGTCGCGTAAATATTCGCGTACCGATCCGACATTGCAACGACTGACGGCCATTCAGGCAAGGTAACGCTGATGCACATGGCATGCGACACGTTCGCCGCATGCATGCGCGCGACGATCGCGTCACCATCGTCGGCGAAATCGGAGAAATTAATGTGGCAATGGGAATCAACAAACACGGGCAACAACCAGACAACGCGGCATCAAGCTACATCGTATGCGTGGGTCGAGAAGACGCAAGCAGCGCACCAAGAATGCCTTCGATGCGGCGCTTGGCGCCGCGCCCGGTGTCGTCTTTGGTGAATTGCACACCGATGCCTTGGGCGCGCGCGCCCTGAATACCGGGCGGCGTAATCCAGGCGACCTTTCCCTGGACAGCGATGCGATTCGGATCATCCATCAACGTAAGCAACATGAAAACTTCGTCGCCCAGCTTGTAAGCGCGTGTCGTCGGAATGAAAATGCCACCGCCTTCAACCCACGGGATGTAGGCCGCGTATAGCGCCGTGCGTTCACGGATGTTGAGCGAAAGCACACCCGAGCGAACACCTGCCGGCGCGCCACGAACCGTACCGGTAATCGTTCCATGCCCGGTAGGAGTACCAAGACCGTCTGAATCACTCATGAATGGCTATTGTTCAAAATCCTGCCGCGTCGATGACTTAGCGACTAAAAAGCGCCCGATAATCCAGCAGCAGCGACTCACATTGCAGCCGCGCGGACAGCGTGGTGTCGGGCAAATAACGTTTACGTAACAATGCCCGATGATAGCGGAGCGCTTCGGCCAGCGGTAGCTTCAAAGCCAATTGGTTTAACGCGTCGGACTGATCCCTGTATACCGTTGGCAACAAATTGGCGCGAGCCCGCGCCCAGTCGGACGTCCAGTCACACAGCCACTGCAACAAATCGGTAAATCGTTCGCGTTTCTCGGTCTTACCGCCACCCTCGACCCATGCACCCCAATGCAGCGTGGGAAACTGACCGGGACGCAGTAAATCGCGAATGAACGCATCGTGTGCTGAGGCTCG
>JBBRGY010000133.1:0-7889 GCA_038223495.1 Burkholderiales bacterium
GGCTTTGACGCCGTATGTCGCAACTCGCTGGATGCGGTGAGTGATCGCGATTTTGCGATTGAATTTTTGAATGCTTGCACGATCACGATGATGCACTTGTCGCGCATCAGCGAAGAGCTGATTTTGTGGATGAGCCCGCGCTTCGGTTTCATCGATATTGCCGATCGATTCTGCACCGGCAGCTCGATCATGCCTCAGAAAAAAAACCCGGATGTCGCTGAACTTGTGCGCGGAAAGATGGCGCGTGTTCAAGGTCATCTCGTTGCGCTGACGACGCTTATGAAAGGCCAGCCCCTGACCTATAACAAAGACAATCAGGAAGACAAAGAACCGCTGTTCGACACGGTCGAGACGATTACGCAAACGCTCATCATTTACGCCGACATGATCGGCGGCATTCGCGTCAAGGAAGATCGTATGCGTGCGGCCGCAAGCGAAGGATTTGCTACGGCGACCGATCTCGCAGATTATCTGGTGCGCAAAGGCGTTCCATTCCGCGATTCGCATGAATGCGTCGCGCGTGCGGTGAAGGCCGCTGAGGTCAAAGGCGTTGATCTTGCCGACTTGTCGCTTGCAGAATTGCAGGCATTTTCGTCGGTGATCGCCGATGACGTATTCGCGTCACTCACGCTTGAGGGATCAGTTGCGGCACGAAAGCATGTCGGCGGCACTGCGCCGCTCCGCGTACGCGAGGAAGTTCGACTCGCGAAAGCGCGGCTCAATGCACTGTAGGAGCGGCGAAAGCCGCGCACGCGACGGTAGGATTCACGGCTTTCGCTGCACAATTCAGGCGGTAGCGTGAACGCTGAAACCTTAGGCCTCATGGCCGGCACGCTCACCACCGCGTCCTTCCTCCCGCAGGTATGGAAAATCTGGAACACACGGTCCGCGCGCGATCTGTCGTGGGGCATGGTCGCCGCGTTCACGGCTGGCACGTTCTTATGGCTGTTGTACGGAATCAAAGTCGCTTCGGTATCTATCATGACCGCGAATGCGATCACGTTCGGCCTCTCCCTTGCGATCTGTCTGATGAAAATCCGATTTGATAAACAACCCATTGGCGATATTCGATAAAAGTGCGTTTCGACTAACTATCCGCCGCCCAGGTGATCGATTCGCGCGGATCGGTTCCGAATTCACTATCTGACGACGATGTTGCCGCTACGTTTTGTCCACGATAACGACAAATACCTTGCAAATGCCGCGGCCGCGGAGAATAATCTGATGCGCAGGCGCATGCTCCATGTGCCAATAAAGATTCAGCGGACTAACCGCGAAATGACCGTTGAGGGGCCATCGAGATGACAAGTCGCCGAAGATTTTTGGGTGAAAGCGTTGCACTAACGTTCGCTGCCTCTGGAATGCTTGAGTTAAACACGGCAACAGCCGCAGACGCGCCACTCTTGATGACCTATCAGGGTCGTCTCAGCAGCCCTTCTGGCATCCCTCGAAACGGCACGTATGCGATTTCCTTCAGGATGGTCGATGCCGGCGGCACTGGCCTGCCGGCAGTAACGCCATGGCAGGAGTCGCACCCCGGAGTAGCGGTGGTGAATGGATTTTTCTCGGTGCAGCTGGGCAGCATCACGTCGCTCACCGAAGCTATGTTTGTGGGAGCCCCGACCGACGTGTTTGGTGCGGTGCGCTACATGCAAATCACCGTCAACGGCGAGGCGTTGACTCCGAATTTACGCATCAATAGCGCCGCCTATGTCATCACGACACCGCAGGGCGTTGCTGGTCCCACCGGAGTACAGGGCACGGCAGGTGTCACTGGCCCGACCGGGGCTGTCGGCCTGGCAGGCAGCACGGGCGCCACTGGCAGCACTGGCCCCACTGGCAATAGCGGAATCGCTGGCGCCACAGGTTCGTTCGGACCAACGGGTGCGACCGGTACGTCAGGCCCTACAGGGTTGGCCGGGGCGACCGGCATCGTAGGAAGCACCGGCGCCCCGGGTGCGCAGGGTGCAGCGGGTGTCGCCGGCCCGACCGGTGCCATCGGCATCGCAGGCAGTACTGGCCCAACGGGCAGTGCCGGCAGCACGGGAATCGCCGGCGTTATCGGGCCAACCGGTCCGACAGGCCCAATTGGGTTAGTCGGCGTGACCGGAACTCAAGGCGCAATGGGTCCGACTGGCGTCTCTGGAGTCCCCGGTGTTCCCGGACCTATGGGACCGACCGGAGCGACTGGAGCGACGGGTGCAGCCGGGTTCATTCCTTTCGCAAATAACACGGAACGCGACGTTTTCGTCGCTCGAATTTCGCGCAGTTATGTCGGCTAGCTGGCACTCTGGCATGCGCGCCAGTCTGGTAATCACATTGTTCGCACTTATATCGGGCGCGAGCGCGCAAACTGCCACTAGCAGCTCGTTCTCGCTGGAGTCATCCCTGCTCACTGGAGCCGCGCGTTCTGCTTCATCGAGTTTTACAGCTGAGACCTGTATTTCGCCAGGCATGGGCGGCGTAACCCGCAGTACCAGTTTCGCGCTGACGACCGGCTGCGGTGCCATTATCACGCTCAGCAACGCTGAGATTTCAGCGCTCGGACTTGTGCAGCCTGAAGCGGCACCAGTCATTGTGCCAACGCTTTCAGACTGGGCGCGACTGACATTGCTTTCGTCGATGTTGTTGGCGGGTTTGATTGCGTTCAACCGTTGGGGTTGGCGCACCCGAGCGTCGAAGAGCGTCGGCAACCTGCCTACGTGACGAATCGGTGGTTAGTGCGCGCTGACCTACCCGACGAATGCCCGACACGCCAGCACCGCAATTGCCTGTCGGAGGCTGCTTGAAGCAGCGCATCTGCCTCAACATGATCGTGAAGAACGAAGCCACGATCATCGAACGTGCGCTCGCTTCGGTGTTGCCTGTGATCTCGTATTACGTGATCCTGGATACGGGTTCAAACGACGATACAGTAGTGCGCATCAAACAATTTTTTGACGCAGCTGGCGTACCGGGTGAAGTGCATTCCGGCCACTTTGCAAACTTCAGTCAGGCGCGCAACGAATCGCTTGCGTGTTGCCGCGCATCTGCGTTTGAGTTCGACTACATTTTGCTGTCCGATGCCGACATGCAACTCAGCGTCATCGATGCTGCTGCCCTCGATGACTTGAACGCTGCCGCCTATCTCGTTCGGCAACGAAATGCAATCAGTTATTTCAACGTGCGCTTGCTGCGGCGCGACGTGGCCGCGAAGTACGTCGGTGTCACCCACGAATATCTGGATCTGGATGGCCACGAAACCCTGCAATTGCTCGCTATCGAGTTCACCGACCATGCCGACGGTGCGAATCGGCCGCAAAAAGCGACCCGCGATATCGCGCTGTTGTCTGACTTTTTGCAGATACACCCAGGTGATGCACGGTCGATGTTCTATCTCGCACAATCGTATCGCGATGCGGGACGGCTAGCCGATGCCATTGCGGCTTATGGGCAACGACTTGCTGCCGGAGGCTGGGACGAAGAGCTCTGGTACGCGCAGTATCAGCTCGCGCTCTGCCAGCGCGACATCGGCAACCGCTCAGCGTTTGTGACGGGCTGTCTCGCCGCTTATCAGCGTCGACCGACGCGTGCTGAGCCACTCTATGCATTAGCCCAGCACTACCGCGAACAGAATGAAGGCACCACTGCGCTGCTCTTTGCGGAGACGGCAGCAACCATCCCGCACCCCACTGCCGACGCGCTGTTCATCGAAGAATTCATCTATCGAACCGGATGTCTAGAGGAGCTCGCAATCGCTGGATACTACGGCACTCAACCGGCGCAACGGCGCAAGGGAGCCCTTGCCTGCAACGCTTTGGCGTTGGATCGCGACACGCCAGAGTCGCACCGAGCGCTGGCACGCAACAATCTGGTGTATTACGCCCAGAGCGCGGCTGAGCTGTTTCATGATGCGTGCTTTGTGACGCTGCCAGCGAGCCTGCCTCCGCCCTACATCGCGATGAATCCTAGTGTGGCTGCACTCGGCGGTGACCTGCGCGTTTTGCTGCGCGGCGTAAATTACAGCATTGATGGCAACGGCGCGTATGCCATTCGCGACGCGGCGGGCGTCGTTCGCACCAGAAACTATCTGGCGCAGTTGGACGACGCATTGCGACTGGCGCAGCCCGTAGCCGTTGCCGATCATTCGGATCGACCTATTGCAGCAAACACCACCATTCTTGGCTTTGAAGACTGTCGGCTATTTCACTGGCGCAAGCGATGGTGGGCGAGCGCAACCGTGCGCGATCAGGATGCAACCATGCGTGCAGAGATGGTTCTGCTGGCGCTTGATGATTACGGTACTGTGCAGACAAGTCGAACATTGCGCGGATACGGTACACAGACACACGAGAAGAACTGGATGCCCTGCGTGCGCGGCGACGAACTGCTATTCGTCTATGGCTGCGACCCGCTTACTGTGCTCAAGGTCGTGCAGCTGGATGATCAAACCGCACGCGTCGAACTGCTGGTTCGGCACACGCCAACGGTTTCCGCGGATTACTTGCGTGGCGGATCCCAGTTGCTGTGGTTTGACGACGGCTGGCTCGCGGTTACGCACGAGGTGGTTTGCGTGGGTTCGTCACGCCACTACCTGCATCGACTGATCTGGCTGAACGAGGATTTTCAGTTGTGCCGCGTCACCCTGCCGTTTTTCCTGCAACATGAAGGCATTGAATTTGTAGCCGGAATAGCGCGTGTTCCATCTCGCGACAGTTTCGTCATTTCGTTCGGAGTGAGAGACGCTGCAGCTCATTTGGCTGAAATCTCGACCGCAAGCGTACGCGCCGCGCTTCTCCCGGCGTAACCTTCAGGAGACGTCGCCTGCAACACACAGCGTCGGCGGTGGTTGCAGCATCGAATCGTCAAACTCTGCCTTGTACCAGTTGAACTGTACGCCGTACTTGAGTTCCAGTACTGCCCAGAAATTGACCTCCCAGCTGAAGCGTGGATATTCAACGCTCAGGCAATGCAGGAATTCGTCGTTGAGATATTCGGCGTGGGCGCGGTCGCACAACAAAAATCCACCGCAATAATGCCAGCACACCTGAGACCATAGTTGCGCTTCACTATAAGGGTCGCGGCGGTAGCAGCCCGGCGCGATCAGGGGATAGCGGGGTCGCACTTTGCCCAGCGCCGTCAGGGTCGCGCGCGGTTCGTGCAGAACGTGAGCAATGCCGAAATCGATCCACGCAAAGTGTGTGCTGCGGAAAGGATCGCTCCGCGCCGCGCGCTGCAGCCACTCCAGTTTGCTGTTTCCGATCGTCATGTATTCGAGCGAATCGTTGTCGCCGCGGTGCTCAGGCAGTCTCAGTTCACGCCCTTCGATGGCACGAAAAACCGCAGTATCTGGCAACTCCACGTACGCCAGCACACGCAGATTCGGAAAGCGCCCGCACCACGCGTCTCCCACCGCGCGCAACGAGGGATCAAGAAACAACGCAATCGACAGGCCGCTCGCGGCAAGCACCTCAAAGCGGCTCAGATAGTCAGCGAGGAGATGTTTCGCCTGCCCGCGCTGCTGCAGGATCAGTGCCGAAACAAATGTAGTTGACATGCGACGATCTTAGCCGACGGCACGCCACGCCGTCCGGCAGAACGAGCGGTGGGCGGATAGCATTACGGCTTAGCCATCACACGAACAAATAGTCATGAAACTTGCATTCCTCGGTCTCGGCGTTATGGGTTTCCCAATGGCAGGTCATCTGCAAAAAGGCGGACACAGCGTTAAGGTCTACAACCGCAACTCAGCGAGAGCCGCAAAGTGGGTCGCAACCTACGCCGGCGAGTCAGCAGCAACTCCCCGTGAAGCGGCGGAAGGTGCAGATATCGTGATGATGTGCGTCGGCAACGACGACGACGTTCGCGCGGTGATCTACGGTGCCGATGGTGCCCTGGCTGGGCTAGGCGAAAACGCGGTGCTGGTTGATCACACGACAGCGTCTGCGGACGTTGCGCGCGAAGTGGACGCCGAAGCCAAAAAATTGGGCAAGCATTTCATCGACGCGCCCGTTTCTGGCGGCCAGGCCGGCGCAGAAAACGGCAAACTCACAATCATGTGTGGCGGCGATCAGGCAGCGTTTGACAAGGTGAAAAACGTGCTCGCGCTCTACGCGAAAGCCGTCACGCTCATGGGGCCAAGCGGCGCGGGGCAACTTACAAAAATGGTTAACCAGATCTGCATCGCGGGTCTTGTTCAGGGACTGGCTGAAGGCCTTGCGTTCGCGCGAAAAGCAGGCATTGACGCGAAGCTTGTGCTCGACGTCATCAGCAAAGGCGCGGCGCAGAGCTGGCAAATGGAAAATCGCGGCACGACCATGGTAGATGGCAAATTCGACTTTGGCTTCGCGGTGGACTGGATGCGCAAAGACCTTGGAATTTGCCTCGATGAAGCCCGGCGCAATGGCGCGCGGTTACCGGTCACTGCGTTGGTAGATCAGTTCTACGCCGACGTGCAACAAGCGGGCGGCAACCGGCTGGATACATCGAGCTTGATCAAGCGGTTGGGTTAATAGTCGATTCGAGCCTCATCAAATCACGCGTGTCAATGAATGGCAAGCACTTACAGCTTTCTGTGTAAATGACCTCTGCACTGCGGCTGTAGTCCAATATAGATATAAACCGAGTTCTGCACTTTTTTCACTGTAGCCCCTATGTAGCGGTGGTTACAGAAAAAAGCCGCATCGAGAAGTCCCCAAAAAAACGGCAGCCAAAGCTGCCTTTTTTCAAAGCGAAAGTTCGAACTAAACCGTCGCCTCTTCCGCCGCCTCTTTCGGGACGTCGTTTTCCGGGAACGAAAGCTTAGCCTTGCCTTCACCTTTCGCATCGACATCGATGTCGATCATCACTTTGCCGCCACCGACCAACTTGCCGAACAACAGTTCGTCCGCCAGGGCGCGACGAATCGTGTCCTGGATGAGGCGGGCCATTGGGCGCGCGCCCATTTGCGGGTCAAAGCCTTTTTTGGCGAGGTAATCGCGCAGCGCTTGCGAGAACTCGGGATCAACCTTCTTCTCGTGCAACTGGCCTTCAAGTTCGAGCAGGAACTTGTCGACCACTTTCAGGATGACCTCGTGCGTGAGTGCGCCGAAGCTGATCGTCGCGTCGAGGCGATTCCTGAACTCGGGCGTAAACATGCGCTTGATGGCTTCCATCTCGTCGCCGACTTCTTTGGTGTTATTGAAGCCGATGACGTTTTTAGTGAGCGTCTCCGCTCCAGCATTGGTCGTCATTACGATGATCACATTGCGGAAGTCCGCCTTGCGGCCATTGTTGTCGGTCAGCGTGCCATGATCCATCACCTGCAACAAGACGTTGTAGATGTCCGGATGCGCCTTTTCGATTTCGTCGAGCAACAGCACGCAGTAGGGATTTTTGGTCACTGCTTCGGTCAATTGACCGCCCTGATCGTAGCCAACATAACCCGGTGGCGCACCGATCAAACGGCTGACCGCATGACGCTCCATATATTCGCTCATGTCGAAGCGCAAAAGCTCAACGCCAAGGCTGAACGCTAGCTGGCGCGCGACCTCAGTTTTGCCGACGCCCGTCGGGCCAGAAAACAGGAACGAACCTATCGGTTTGCGTGGGTTTCCCAACCCGCTGCGCGCCATTTTTATGGCCGAGGTGAGTGCTTCGATGGCCTTGTCTTGGCCGTAAACCACGTTTTTCAAGTCGCGATCTAGCGTGCGCAGACTATTGCGATCATCGGTTGACACAGTCTTGGCAGGAATGCGCGCAATCTTGGCAACAATGTCCTCGATGTCGCTCTTGCCGATGGTTTTCTTCTGCTTCGATTTCGGCAGAATTTTTTGCGCAGCCCCAGCCTCATCAATCACGTCGATTGCTTTGTCCGGCAGATGACGGTCGTTGATGTGACGCGCAGACAATTCGGCGGCGGCGGTGATTGC
>JBBRGY010000134.1:0-7875 GCA_038223495.1 Burkholderiales bacterium
CGGTTGATGAACTCGGGGCGGAAATGATCTTTCACTTCGGCCATCACAGCGATCTTTACCAGCTCTGGCGGTGAATCAATCATCGCCTGAATCTTCGCTCCGCCGAGGTTACTGGTCATGATCATCACAGTGTTTTTGAAATCCACCGTTCGACCCTGACCGTCGGTCATGCGTCCATCGTCAAGCGCCTGCAGCAGCACGTTGAACACGTCTGGATGCGCCTTCTCGACCTCATCGAACAGGATCACGCAATACGGCTTACGACGCACCTGCTCAGTCAGTTGTCCGCCTTCATCAAAGCCCACATATCCGGGCGGCGCGCCGATGAGGCGAGCAACCGAATGCTTCTCCATGTATTCGCTCATGTCGATACGAATCAGCGCGTTCTCGCTGTCGAACAGGAACTGCGCAAGCGCTTTGGTCAGCTCGGTTTTACCGACGCCGGTTGGGCCCAAGAACAGGAACGAGCCATACGGCTTGTTCGGATCAGCAAGGCCTGCGCGTGAACGACGAATGGCATCGGCGACGACTGAGACCGCTTCGTCCTGACCGATGACGCGCTTGTGCAGTGCGTCTTCGATGTGCAGGAGTTTGTCGCGTTCGCCTGTCATCATTTTGCTGACGGGAATGCCGGTCGCGCGAGAGACTACTTCCGCGATTTCTTCCGCACCAACCTGAGTGCGCAGGAGCTTGCTTTTGGTGTGTGTGTTACCTGCGGCTTCGCCTTCGCCCGCGGCAGGCACGGGAGTCAAATCGAGGAGCTGCTTTTCAAGTTCTGGCAGCTTGCCGTATTGAATCTCAGACATGCGCGCGAAGTCACCGCGACGGCGGGCTTCGTCCATTTCTAACTTCAGTTTTTCGATCTGCTCTTTGACACCCTGCGAGCCTTGTACAGCGGATTTCTCGCCACGCAGAATTTCATCAAAGTCTGCGTATTCGCGCTCAAGCTTGAGTATTTCGTCATCAATCAGACCGAGACGTTTCTTAGACGCATCGTCCTTTTCCTTTTTCACCGCTTCGCGCTCGATCTTCAATTGAATGATGCGGCGCTCCAGCTTGTCCATCACCTCAGGTTTGGAGTCGATTTCCATCTTGATTCGGCTCGCTGCCTCATCAATCAGGTCGATGGCTTTATCCGGTAAAAAGCGATCGGTAATGTAGCGATGCGATAACTCCGCTGCCGCGATGATCGCGGCATCGGTGATGTCGACGCCGTGGTGGACTTCGTATTTTTCTTTGAGGCCACGCAGGATGGCGACAGTGGATTCCACCGACGGCTCTCCGACCAAAACCTTCTGGAAACGACGCTCCAGTGCTGCGTCTTTCTCAATATATTTTCGATATTCGTCAAGCGTCGTTGCGCCGACGCAATGCAGCTCACCGCGCGCCAACGCGGGTTTGAGCATGTTGCCAGCATCCATGGCACCGTCGCCTTTGCCAGCGCCTACCATCGTGTGCAATTCGTCGATGAAGACAATCGTCTGCCCTTCGTCTTTCGCAAGATCTTTGAGTACCGCCTTCAGACGCTCTTCAAATTCGCCGCGATATTTCGCGCCCGCGACCATCGCTGCAAAGTCAAGCGAGAGCACACGTTTGCTCTTCAAGCCTTCCGGCACTTCGCCGTTGACGATACGCTGAGCTAGGCCCTCAACAATCGCGGTTTTACCCACGCCTGGCTCGCCGATCAGTACGGGATTATTTTTGGTGCGACGCTGCAGCACTTGAATAACGCGACGAATCTCGTCGTCGCGACCGATCACGGGATCAAGCTTGCCCATGCGAGCACGCTCGGTGAGATCGACCGTGTATTTGTCGAGCGCCTGACGCTGGCTGTCAGCCTCTTGCGAGTCCATACCGCTGCCGCCACGAACCGCGTCGATCGAAGCTTGTAGCGTTTTGGCGTTGGCGCCAGCATCTTTGTAAATGCGCCCTGTTTCGCTCTTGTCACTGGCGAGTACCTGCAAAAATAGCTCGGATGCAATGAACTGGTCATTCCGCTTCATCGCCTCCTTATCGGTCAAATTCAGCAACCCGTTGAGATCGCGACCGACCGTCACATTGCCGTCGCCGCCCTGCTGTTTCGGCAGTCGCTCAATGCTGGCCTTCAGATCCTTTTCGAGCTTTCCGACGTTGACGCCTGCGCGCTGCAACAGCGGCTTGGTGCCACCGTCCTCCTGCTCAAGTAGCGCCATCAGCAAGTGCTGAGGCTCAATCTGCGTCGCGTCCAATCCGACCGCGATAGACTGCGCCTCGGCAAAGGCCTGCTGAAATTTGGTGGTGAGTTTGTCGAAACGCATTTGGCGTCCCTCCGAAGTTGTTGTTACTTCACTATGTAGGGTTTTTGCTGTTCAATTCAACTGATCTGGGTCAAAAGAGGAGCGAAAGTGCGTTGGTTAAAACGGATATCTCTGGGCTTGATTGCCGTTGCAACGCTTGTCGCCGGTGCGGTTGCGATTTATGCCTGGCGCAGCCTACCGACGGACAATGCGCAACACGTGATCAAGGCCCCGCTTGGTGAAACTGCGATCACGCTCGACACCGACGGCATTCCGACCATTGAGGCGAAATCTGAGCGTGACCTTTCGTTCGCGGTGGGCTTCATGCATGCGCGAGATCGGCTCTGGCAACTCGAGATGAATCGCCGCATCGGACGCGGCGAGTTGGCAGAAATTCTCGGCCCAAAAGCGTTGGAGACTGACAAATTTCTGCGAACACTTGGCGTCCATCGTGCGGCGAAAGCGCAGTTCGATGGTTTTCCGCCCGAGGCAAAAGCGTTGCTGCAGGCCTACGCAGACGGCGTGAATTCCTACGTACGAGACGCCATGACTGTGCGTCCACCAGAATTCATGATTCTCGGCGTGCAGCCGGGCAAGTGGGAGCCCGTGGACACCGTGGCGTGGGGCAACATCATGGCGTACGATTTGGGTGGCAATTGGGGTACCGAGTTGTTGCGCTTACAAATGGCGGCGCGGATGCCAGTTTCAAGAATTGACGAGCTGCTGCCCGCGCAACCGGGCGACAAGCTACCAACGCATTCCGACTACGCCGGACTCTACAAGTCACTGGATATTTGGCCGACTGCAGAAACAAAAACTGCAAATGTCGGTTCGTCGGCAGAACCGATGTTCCTCTCGGCGGGTGTCGAAGGCATCGGTTCCAACAATTGGGTGGTGAACGGTAGCCACACGACGAGCGGCAAACCGCTGCTCGCCAATGACCCGCACTTGTCGCTCGCAGCGCCAGCCATTTGGTACTACACAAGGCAAAAAGCACCAGGCATCGAGGTGACGGGCGCGACGCTGCCGGGTGGCCCTTCAGTGATTCTGGGGCGTACAAGGGGCGTTGCCTGGGGCTTCACCAACACCGGACCGGATGTTCAGGATTTGTATCTGGAAGAAATCAACGATAAGGGCGAAGCGCGCACGCCAGACGGATGGCTGAAGCTATCGACACGGGTCGAGACATTCAAAGTCAAAGGCGAACCCGACGTACAAATCACAGTGCGTGAATCGCGACACGGCCCGATCATTTCCGACGTCCACGCCCCCACCGCAAACGCGATCAATACCAAAAAATTCGCAATGGCATTACGCTGGACTGCGCTTGATCGTGACAACCAGACGGTACTTGCTGCCGCACGCATGAACAAAGCGCAAACGGTGGGCGAACTCAAAGAATCGCTGCGCAATTACGTCGCGCCGCAGCAGAACGTAGTGATGGCGGACACAGTGGGCAACACAGCATTTATCGCGCCTGGCCGCGTGCCGATCCGCAAGCCCGACAACGATATCAACGGTCTCGCGCCGTCACCGGGCTGGGATGCGAAATACGATTGGGCGGGCTTTCTCACGTTCGATCAGATGCCGCAGCAGGCGGTTACCAGTTATCTCGCCACCGCCAACAACCGCATCGTTGCTGACGACTACCCGCATTTCATTAGCGGCGAATGGGCACATAAGGGCCGCAAGCTTCGTATCGAAGAACTACTCGCCGCGAAGCCGAAACATGATGCCCAGAGTTTGCGCGAGATTCAACACGACTTGAAACACACCCACGACACGCCGCTCATGCAATGGCTGCCGAGGGTAACTTCGAAACATGCGCTGGCTAGTAATGCACGGCGCGCGCTGACGACGTTTGCGGAAGACGGAATTGTCGGTGCCGACGGCGATCCCGCAGTCGCTGCACTCGTGCATTGGGCATGGAACCGTGAGATTGCGATGCGCTTACTTGCCGACAAAGTGGGTGCCGGATTATTTGAGGCGATCTTCGGTCGCCGGGATTTCAGGCCAGCAGTGAATGCCATACTTTCGCGAAACGACGCATGGTGGTGCGACAACAAGTCCACTGCAAAAACCGAAACTTGCGACGAAATCGTCAACGAATCATTTGATTCCGCACTCGACGATCTGAGCAAACGTTATGGCAACGACGTGTCCTCGTGGCGCTGGGATACCGCCCACATCGCGCGCAGCGAACATCGCCCCTTCTCCAACGTACCCGTCTTGTCCAAACTGTTTGAAGTCAGAACGCCCACCGCTGGCGACACCTACACCGTGATGGTGGGCAAAGTCAGGCTTCGAGAGCCAAATCCGTTCGCTAACGAATTCGCAGCCAGCCTGCGCGCCGTCTATGACCTGTCCGTCACGGACGCCAATGCAGCGACGATCATTTACTCGACGGGTCAGTCCGGCCACCCATTTTCGGCACATTACCGTGATCTGGTGACGCGATGGGGCGCAGGCGGAGCGAATGCTTACCTGAATCTGGCCGCTTCAAAGCCGGTTGGAACCCTCGTTCTGCGCGGGCAGCCGTAGTACTCATTCAGCGATCGGGCCGTCAACCTGATCGCTGTAAAGCGATCAAAACACATTTATTCCGGTAAATCACGCGGCTGGCACATTGCGTGCTGGCACTGGTTTGCACTGTAGCAAAAATAATTGACAGGTGAGCCTTATCAGCGTTGTCACAAAGGGACAGCAAAAACGGTTTATCGGGTAAAGGTTCACGATGCTTGACTTCAACACAATCTACAACAAAACAGAGGCGGGTTTAGCAGAAGTGCGTGCGCGCACGCCGCAACTTCGCGCCGAATTGCGCCGTTTGCTCATCTTGGTTGACGGTAGCGTTTCCGTGAGCCGTCTTGCGACATTTGTGCGGGGTTCGGAGATCGCACCGCTTATATTTGAGCTTGAGGCGCAAGGGCTGATCGTATCGCCCACCAGCAGCGTTTATCGCAAAACTGAAGCTGGTGCTGCCGAGGTACAAAACCGCGCGCTTGGATTGCGCTCAGATCTACGGCTGCTGTTGATACTGATCGACGGCCAGACGGCCGTGTCGCGACTGGCCAGCTTCGTCCCCAATCGGCCCATTCTTGAATTAATTGCAGAGCTTGAGTCGGCAGGACTCATCGCCAAGCCCAATTCGATTGGCGCAACTGTCAACGCTGGAGTAGCCTCGGGTGCGGAACCACATGAGTCAACTCCACCTTTGAGTATCGAGGTACAGGGGACGCCGAAGGTCGCTGCGTCCAAATCGTCGCTCAGTGATGAGCGTTGGCTGATCGCACGAGCGGGCGCCGAGCGGGGGCTCCGAAGGGTATTGGGCGTCGAACAGCACGAGTTATTGGACAAACTCCGGCAGCCAAAGGATTCGCTGGCCTTACGTGTCGCAATCGACGAAATTGAGAAGACGCTGGAAGAGCAGTTCGGCATAGAAACGGGGCAACTGTTTCTAGACAGCGTACGTGGCGCGGCCAACCGCAATCACGAACTGCCAAGCTAATTGCTGCGATTGGGTGAAAGGCGACAACACAGCGCTGCCAACCTACCAGATAGATCGATAGTTAAATTTTTCGCATTTGTGATGCGATTTTCACGCTGGTCAATGATTCTTGATAAAGTTTGGGGTCAATATGCTGAATCCAAAATCAATTTATCGTAAATCTCCAGCCGGTGTCGCTGAGGTACAGGCGCGTGCACTGGGTCTGCGCGCGGAACTCCGTCGACTACTGATCCTCATTGATGGCACAGCGACGACCGAGCGTCTGGCCGCGTTTGTTCGTGGCTCGGAGGTTGAATATTTGTTAGCGGAGCTTGAGACGCAGGGACTCATTGTCGCGGCAGTTGCTGCGCCACCTGTTGGCATCGGTGCCACGATCGGAAAAGGTGTGAGTGCGTCCAGTTCATCAGGCCCGGTAACCATCACAGCTAGCCCTCCGAGCCCCGCGCCAAAAGCGGTCGGCAGCGATGGCCTGCCCGAACCCACTGCAGCCCAAGTGCAAGCGGTCAGGCGCGCAGCTATTCACACGTTGCACGATATTCTGGGTCCCGGCGCGGATCGCTTGGCCATCAAGATTGAGAACTGCAAAGATGCGCAGCAGATGCGGGCAGCAGTAAACGAAGTTCGTCAGATTCTTGATCAACAGGTTGGGGCAGCGGCGGGACAGCGCTTTCTCAATACCGTACGCGGCGCGGCTGAGGGCACGCGCTAGCCGCGAGACGTCTACAGACCCTTGCGCTGGCGATTCGCGCCTGCATTCGCGTGTTTTGTCGCATCAGTTGAAACTGGCTGAAACGCAAGGCGTTGGCGCTGCTACGCTTGCGCCATGACTTTAAACCTTTTCAAGCACCAACGCACTCGGCGTACTACGGCAAAGCTGATTTCGCTCGCAGTGGTCACAACGCTCGCCGTATCCGCCTGCGACTCGCGCAAACCAAACACATCTAGCCCCGGCATCACTTTTACTGACTGTCGCATCAAGCGCGTTGATTCTGTTGCCCGTTGCGCGACACTCGCAGTGCCGGAGGACTACGCCTACAAAAGCGGCACGGGCAAGACAATCAACATTCACGTTGCCTTGCTGCCGGCGCTGGCGCGTAGCCCGGAGCCCGATCCAGTGTATTTTTTCGCTGGTGGACCGGGTCAAGCGGCCAGCGATATCGGCGGATTAGTGAGCGCACTGAGTGATTTGCGTAAGAGTCGCGACATCGTGCTAGTCGATCAGCGCGGGACGGGCAAGAGCAAAACGCTCACCTGTGACTCAGTCGCCGCAGACACCAACGCTGATCCGCTGAAGGAAGCGTTTAGCAATTCCGACGAGGCTATCCAGCGCGATTGGACTAAATGCATCGCCACACTCAAAGGTAATGCTGCGACGCATCGCACCGATGATTACATCGACGATGTGGAGCTCGTTCGCAAGGCGCTCGGGCAGGACAAGATCAACGTGTGGGGCGGCAGCTACGGCTCGCGCGTCGCGCTGCGTTACATGAAGCGCTATCCAGAAAGCATTCGTACGGCGATACTCGATGGCGTCGCGCCCACCAGTTTGCATCTGCCTGATGACGCGCTGGCAACATCCGAAGCGGAGTTGCGCTCAACCCTTGCTGCGTGCGCCAGCAGCCCGGGTTGCGCCAAAGCCTATCCGAACATTTTGGCGACCTTTGACACATTGCTAGCAGAGCTTCGCGCAAAACCCCGCCCGGTAAGCTTTGCGCATCCATCAAGCGGCAAAACGATCAATGGCGTGGTTTCTGATCGCACTCTGGTCTCTCTAATCTGGCCGCTGCTGTATATGCCTGAAGCTTCTCGTTTGTTACCCAGTCTGATTGCTCAGGCCGCGCACGGGAACTTCGCACCGCTCGCCGCGACGATGTCAGCTTCTGCTATCGGTGAGGGAGATATCGCTATCGCGCAAAGATTCGCAGTGATGTGCGCGGAGGATATGTTGAATCGATCGCCTATGGCCAACCCAAGATTTCAGGCGCTTAACGATCTGTTTTATGGGTTCTGCAAAGACTTTCCACATGGCAAAGTCGCTCCGGATTTTTTTGAACCGACGACAAGCACCATCCCGACGTTGCTGCTCTCCGG
>JBBRGY010000135.1:0-7861 GCA_038223495.1 Burkholderiales bacterium
GGTTTGGCCAAAGTCCCGCCACAGGCCGCGCATGACGTCATCAAGTGAATGGTTTGAATCGCCCGTTCGTAGCGTCAAATCTAGCGCCAACGCCACGAAACTACCACGCAGGTAGTAGCTGAACTGCGAGTTCGCGGCGTTTTCATCGGCGCGGTAATACTTGACCCACGCATCGAAACTGGCTTCTGCTGTCGATTGCAGCTTCGTGCCCGGGGACCGCAACAGCGACGTCAGGCGACGACCAATAACCTTCAGATAATCGGCCTCGGTGATCAGTCCGACGCGCTTCAACATCAGCTCGTCGTAATAGCTCGTAAAGCCTTCAAAAATCCACAGCAACCGCGTGTAATTTTCGCGCGTCGTGTCATACGGCGTAAAGGCAGCGGGCTTGATCCGCTTGACGTTCCACGCGTGGAAATATTCGTGACTGATGAGGCCGAGCAGTTCACGGTAGCCCTCAGAAATGCTGGCGTCACCGACAGTGGGCAAGTCGTTTCGCGGGCAAATTAGCGCTGTGCTGGCGCGATGTTCGAGGCCACCGTAACCGTCGTCAACGACGTGAAGTTGAAAAACGTAGTGGTCAAAAGGCGCAATTTTGTCGCCAAATAAATCGCAATGCCCCAGACAAATTTTCTGGCTGTCTGCTTTCAGGCGTTGCAGATCGCCACGATGCTTTCCTGAAATCACAAACCGGTGCAGCACGCCGCCCGCTTCAAACGTGAACTCATCAAAGTCAGCGCATTCGAGCGGATGATCGATCAGCTCATCATAGTTTTCCGCGCGATATTGGCCGAATCCGCGCGCGTCAACCGTCGTCGCTGTCATCGATGTGGCGCAACGCCAAGCCTGACCTTCTAAAAATTTAGGCGCCTGAAGATCAAGCGTACACGCGGACTGCGGCGCCTTGATGTCCTGCAACAGCGCGGCCGCAGGGTTAACAAATCCACGCGATGAATCGAAATAACAGCCTCGCACTGAGCGATCCCACGCGTACACGCGGTAGTTCACGGTGACCGGCGTACCGGGCACGCAAGCAAGCTGCCACGTTGCCTTGTCGACCTTTTCCACTTTGATCTCATGCGCAGATTGAGTCGCCGACAGCGTCACCACATGCCGCGCAAATTCACGCATCAGGTAACTGCCGGGAATCCATGACGGCATCGCGATGCGCTGACCCACAACAGGGGAAGGTAGCGTCATCGCAACGTTGAGCAGGTGACCGGCGGGATCGGCAAACGTGAGTGTGTAATGAGGCATGCTTTGCAAACGATCGTAATGATCGTAACGATCACCGCTAACCGCAAAAGTGGGCTAAAAATCTTGGCGCCCCGAAGACGAATCGAACGTCCGACCTACCCCTTAGGAGGGGGTCGCTCTATCCACTGAGCTACCGGGGCGAATGGGGACTTCTAAGAACTTAGTTGTGGGGCGCATTGTGTCGTTGCGGGGTGCTCGCGCGTCTGCCAAAAGCGCTCACGTACCAGAGCGTACCTTCCGGTTGCTGCGCGCCCCGCGCCTAACACTGCATCCCCAAAACTACAGTTCTTAGAAGTCCCCACATTGCAATTGTTGCAAAAACGGCGGGCGCGGCGACAAAAGCGTGCACACTACTGCTGATTCCGGTGGCTACACTAGCGTATGACATCGACACAAAGACATCTATGAGCAACGCGGCTGTGCATTCTGGTGAGGTCGCAGCCACGCCGGTAGCCGTGATCGGTGCGGGCTCTTTCGGTACGGCGCTCGCGATTCAACTCGCCCGGCGCGGTTCTCAAACCCGGCTGTGGGGGCGAAACGCTGCCGAGATGGCCGAGGCGGATCGCGTTCGTCACAACCCGCGCTACCTCGCCGATTGCGAGTTTCCGACGACGCTCGTCGCCACGGGCGATCTCGATGCCGCGCTTCGCGACGTGGAAGACATCGTGATCGCCACGCCAAGCCATGCGCTGCGGGCAACGCTTGAACTGCTTAAGCCGAGACTGGTCGCGGCTCAGGGCGTGGTGGTGGCATGTAAAGGGTTCGAGCCGGGGACTGGCAAACTGTCGCACGAGGTGGCGTCAGACGTGTTGGACGCGTCGCATCCCTACGCCGTGTTGTCCGGGCCAACCTTTGCCAACGAGCTTGGACGAGGGTTGCCAACGGCAGTGATCATTGCGTCGAAGAATGATGAGTTCGCCAAACGTGTGGCGCACCGATTAAACGGCGGTGGTTTCCGTGCGTACACTGGGCATGACGTGATCGGGGTGGAACTCGGTGGGGCAGCAAAAAACGTGATTGCTATCGCGGCAGGAACGTCCGATGGTTTGGGCTTCGGCTCGAACGCGCGCAGCCTGCTTATTACGCGCGGGTTGGCTGAAATTCGTCGATTGGGAGAAAAAATGGGTGCAGAAAATGAGACGTTGATGGGCCTCGCGGGACTGGGCGATCTGGTGCTGACTTGCACCGACAATCAGTCGCGCAATCGGCGTATGGGGCTGCTGTTGGCGACGGGAAAATCACTGGCGGAAGCAACGGCAGAAATTCAGCAAGTCGTCGAAGGTGTGAAGGCTGCGCCCGAAGTGCATCGACTGGCGCAGCGCTATGGCGTGGCGATGCCGATCACCGAGGTTGCCTGTGCTGTGATTGATGGGCGCATGACGCCGCGCGAAGCGTTCGCGACGCTGGCTTCACGCTCAGTACGTGCGGAGGCGAAATGAGCGCCGCCTGGACTTTGCTCGAATCACATCGAGCTTCAATTTCGAATATGCGAATGGCTGACGAATTTGGAAAGGACGCGAAGCGCGCGACGAACTTTTCGCTGGAAGCGTCGGGACTGTTCCTCGATTATTCAAAAAATCTCATGACCGCCGAGACAAAATCGCTGCTACTCGCGTTGGCAAAAGAGCGCGGCGTTGAAGCGCGGCGAAACGCCATGTTCGCTGGCGAGCACATCAACACGACCGAGAACCGGGCGGTGATGCATGTGGCACTGCGCGGTCAGCGACCGCGCCATTATGTGATTGATGGCGGCGATGTGATGCCCAACGTCAAGCGTGTGCTCGAACACATGCAACGCTTCTCACATCAGGTGCGCGATGGCGTCTGGAAGGGCTACACCGGCAGCGCGATCACCGACATCGTGAACATCGGAATTGGCGGCTCGGATCTTGGTCCACAAATGGTGTGTGAGGCCTTGCGGACCTACATTCCGCAGGGATTGAATGTTCATTTCGTTTCGAACGTCGATGGCGCTGCGCTTGATCGCGTGCTGTCCAGCGTGGATACCGAGACGACACTTTTCATCGTGGCGTCCAAGACGTTTACGACGCAGGAAACGCTCACGAACGCGACATCCGCGCGCCGCTGGTTTCTCGAAAACGGCGGCGCGAAGGCGGATGTGGCGAAGCATTTTGTTGCCGTGTCGACCAACGCAGAAGCGGTGGCGAAGTTCGGCATCGACACGGCCAACATGTTCGAGTTTTGGGATTGGGTGGGCGGGCGCTATTCGTTATGGTCGGCGATTGGTTTGTCGATTGCGATTGCGATTGGTATGGACGCGTTTGAGGAATTGTTGGCCGGTGCGAACGCGATGGATGAGCACTTCGCCACTGCGCCGCTTGAGAAAAATATGCCCGCGCTGCTCGCGTTGGTCGGCATCTGGAACGTGAATTTTTTGGGCACAACGAGTCAGTGTGTTGCGCCGTATTCGCAGGACATGCATCGGCTGCCCGCGTACTTGCAGCAGCTCGAAATGGAAAGCAACGGCAAGTCAGTGGATCGCGATGGAAAGCCACTGTCGATTGCAAGTTGCCCAGTGATTTGGGGCGAGCCTGGCACCAACGGGCAGCATGCTTTTTTTCAGTTGCTTCATCAGGGCACCAATGTGATTCCCGTGGACTTCATTGCGGCGTTGCATACAGATTCGGAGAATGATCTCGATGCGTCGCACCACCGACTGCTGCTCGCTAATTGTTTCGCGCAATCGGAAGCGCTGATGGTGGGTAAGAGCGCAGAAAAAGTGCGCGCCGAGCTGGCAGCTTCCGGCATGAGTGAAGTGCAAGTTGCCGCGTTGGTGCCACATAAACTGTTTGCAGGAAATCGTCCGAGCAACACGATTTTGCTGCACGAACTAACGCCGAAATCACTGGGCGCGTTGATAGCGCTTTACGAGCATAAAGTTTTCGTACAAGGCGTAATCTGGAATATCAATTCATTCGATCAGTGGGGCGTGGAGCTAGGGAAACAACTGGCCAAAACGATTGATGGCGAATTGAAATCGGGCACCATTTCGGGGACGCACGATGGATCGACCACGGCCCTGATGCGGCGGGCGCTGGGCTAGCCGCTAAAGTTACGCCTCTACAAACAACAACGCCGCCACCTGCCGACCTTCGCCAAGCAAAACGTTATAGGTCCGACACGCCGCCGCCGTGTCCATGACCTCAAATCCGATCCGCGCCTCACGCAATGGGCGCAGCGCGTCCGGCGGTGGAAAACGAAGCCGTTTGCCTGTGCCAATAAGCACGATTTCAGCGGCGAGGAACGTGCCGTCTGCCACGGTCGCTGCGGTGATGTCGGTGAACGTTGTGACCGCCCACGGCGATGCCGCTGACGCATGCGCCACGCGCAGGCTGCACCCATACTCAACGCCCGCAACGCTAATCCCGTTTGCGGTGTAACCGGTGATGGCGAATTCGCTCGCGGCTTCTAGCTGAAATTTCATGGCCATTGGCGCGGTTCCTTTACTGCTGCGTTCATTACGTCAGGTTGAATTATCGACGAGGTTGGAAAATGACAAATACACATATGGCTTTTTCATAAAACCGCCACTGAACAGGGCCTAGGCCTTCGTTTAATAAAGTATCGACTTTCCTATGAAATACGATGTAGCCCCCGTAAAACAAGGAATACAGAAGAAAGCTGATTGTTGATGAGTGGCCGCTTTGGCCGACCTGCTGCGTTGCAGCAAATCGCATTCCCCGCTAACATGGCTTTCTCAGGTGCCCCCTTCGTCTTGCAGAATTCTGTTGGATCGAGGAGGGGTAAATTCAATTCCAAGCACCAGGAATCACAAGAATGCAGACCGAGTTCTCGCGCATCAAGCGCCTTCCCCCTTACGTTTTCGCGATCACCACTGATCTGAAGATGGCTGCGCGCCGCAAAGGCGAAGACATCATCGATTTCGGTATGGGCAATCCCGACGGGCCCACGCCCAAGCACATCGTCGACAAGCTGGTCGAAACCGCGCTGCGCGGCGACACCCACGGCTATAGCGTGTCGAAAGGCATTCCGCGCCTGCGCAAGGCCATCTGCAACTGGTATGCGCAGCGCTACGGCGCGTGGCTCGACCCCGACACTGAGGCCATCGTCACCATCGGCTCTAAGGAGGGTCTGGCTCACCTGATGCTCGCCACGCTGGATCGCGGCGACACGGCGCTGGTGCCGAATCCGAGCTACCCGATTCACATTTACGGCGCGATCATCGCCGGCGCGGATATTCGCAGCGTGCGTATGACCGAAGACGTGGATTTTTTCGAGGAAATCGAGCGAGCGATTCGCGAGAGTTTCCCGAAACCGAAGATGCTGATTCTCGGTTTTCCGTCCAACCCGACGGCGATGTGTGTTGACTTGCCGTTCTTTGAAAAAGTCGTCGCGCTTGCGCGTGAGCACGGCATTTGGGTCGTTCACGATCTAGCCTACGCGGACCTGGGATTCGACGGCTATAAAGCGCCGAGCATCATGCAGGTGAAGGGTGCGAAGGACGTCGCCGTTGAGTTCTTCACTATGAGCAAGAGCTACAACATGGCTGGCTGGCGCGTCGGGTTTATGGTCGGCAATCCACAGCTGGTGAACGCGCTGGCCCGCATCAAGGGCTACAACGATTACGGCACGTTCACGCCGATTCAGGTGGCATCAATCGCCGCGCTTGAAGGCCCGCAAGACTGCGTTGAAGAGATCAGACTCAAGTACGAAGGTCGTCGCAACGTGATGGTCAAAGGCCTGCACGAAGCGGGCTGGATGGTCGACAACCCGAAAGCCAGCATGTACATCTGGGCGAAAATTCCTGAGCCGTACATGAAGATGGGTTCGCTCGAATTTGCAAAAAAATTGTTGGCGGATGCCAAGGTTAGCGTCTCGCCCGGCATCGGATTTGGTCAGTATGGCGACACCCATGTGCGCTTTGCGTTGATTGAAAATGAGGCGCGCTCGCGGCAAGCGGTGCGCGGGATTAAGGACATGTTCAAGAAGGATGGGCTGCTGTAAAAAGCCCCCTCTCCCGCAGCGCGGGAGAGGGCTGGGGTGAGGGCGGTGGAAAACGGAGCCACGTTTGCTTCTCAATCCACCTCCCTCGCCCGCCCTGTCGGGCACCCTCTCCCGCGCTGCGAGAGAGGGATTTCAATAGCGTAGATTGATAAGAATGAAACCACTCAGAATCGGACTCCTCGGCATCGGCACAGTTGGCGGCGGCACATTTGACGTGCTCACCCGCAACGCCGAAGAAATCTCGCGTCGCGCCGGACGTCCGATTACGATTACGCACGTGGCTGACAAGGACACGGCGCTGGCAAACAAAGTCGTGGCGGGCCGCGCGATCATCACCGACGACGCATTTGCGCTCGTTAAAAACCCCGACATCGATGTGATCATCGAACTAATCGGCGGCTACACCATCGCCAAGCAGTTGATGCTCGAAGCGATCGCCAACGGCAAGCACGTCGTCACCGCGAACAAAGCTTTGCTTGCCTTGCACGGCAACGAAATTTTTGCGGCTGCACGCGCCAAAGGCGTCATCGTCGCCTTCGAAGCTGCGGTAGCCGGTGGTATCCCGATCATCAAGGCGCTGCGCGAAGGCCTGGTGGCTAACCGCATTGAATGGATCGCCGGCATCATCAACGGCACCACCAACTTCATCCTGTCCGAGATGCGCAGCAAAGGCTTGTCGTTCGCCGAAGTGCTGAAGACCGCGCAGGCCAAGGGTTACGCCGAAGCCGACCCCACATTTGATATCGAAGGCATCGACGCGGGTCATAAGATCAGCATCCTCGCAGCCATCGCGTTCGGCATACCTTTGTCGTTCGATAAGGCGCATGTCGAAGGCATCACGAAGATTGAGGCGAAAGACATTCGCTACGCCGAAGAGATGGGCTACCGCATCAAGTTGCTAGGCATTGCGCGCCGCCGCAAAGCCGGAATTGAGCTGCGCGTGCATCCCACGCTGATTCCCTCAAAGCGCCTAATCGCCAACGTCGAAGGCGTGATGAACGCCGTGCTCGTTAAGGGCGACGCTGTGGGCGCAACGCTTTACTACGGGGCCGGTGCGGGTGCGAGCCCAACCGCCTCCGCCGTGATCGCCGATCTGGTCGATATCGCGCGACTGATCGACGCCGACGCCAGCCATCGGGTGCCTTATCTCGCGTTCCAGCATGACCGCATTGGCACTGAACCGGTGTTGTCGATGGATGACGTTGAGACCTCGTACTACCTGCGCCTGCGCGTTGACGACAAGCCGGGTGTGCTTGCCGACATCACGCGTGTTCTTGCGGATAATCACATCTCAATTGATGCCATGCTGCAAAAAGAGCCGGAAGAGGGCGAAGCGCAGGCTGACATCATCCTGCTCACGCACGAGACGATTGAGAAAAACGTCAAGCGCGCGATTGCGGCGATTGAAGCGCAGGCGAGCACGAGTGGAAAAATCGTGTTGCTGCGGTTGGAAAATCTCGCTTAGGCTAGCGCGTAAAAACGCATGAAATACCTCTCCACTCGCGGCCATCCAGACAAACAAACTTTCAGCCAAGTTTTGCTCTCCGGCCTCGCCGAAGACGGCGGCCTGATGCTGCCGGAAACGTTGCCGAAAATCACGGACGCTGAGCTGACCGCT
>JBBRGY010000136.1:0-7798 GCA_038223495.1 Burkholderiales bacterium
ACAGCGTGGGACACTGCGCTTAGGGCGTTTCCAGCTCGCTCACGTCGGCGCGCTTGCGCTCGAATCCCGCATCGCGATGAACCTGCAGTTTCTCTTTGTGGCGAACGATCTGTCGATCAAGACGATCCGCTAGTTCATCAATTGCGGCGTAGAGGTTATCGCTCTCACAGGCGGCATGAATTTCTCTGCCGCTGAGATGCACATTTGCTTCCACTTTTTGCCTCAGTTTTTCCACTGACATCACGACATTAACGTCTATCACATGGTCAAAGTGACGCTTGATACGGTCAATTTTGGAAATGACGTAGGCGCGCAGTGCTTCGGTGACAGCTACATGATGGCCAGTGATGTGCAAATTCATGAATGTACCTCTCGTAAAAAACAGATCGAACGAATGATGAAAACAGATACCGCGTCTCTGCTGTGATTCAGCAAATTAGCTGCGTCGTCTTAGGTTGACCGGGGCTATGTTCTGCAGTTCCCGGTATTTCGCCACGGTCCTTCGTGCAACGATGATGCCCTGGTCGCCCAGTATCTCCGCGATGCGACTATCAGTTAGCGGCTCGTTTTGGTCCTCCTCAGAAATTAAAGTTTTGATCATGGCGCGAATTGCCGTCGAAGACGCAGCGCCGCCCGCATCGGTCGCCACATGGCTACCGAAGAAGTATTTGAGTTCGAAAGAGCCGCGCATGCAGCTCAGGTATTTTTGTGTGGTGACACGGGACACGGTTGATTCGTGCAAGCCCAGTGCATCAGCTACTTCACGGAGCACGAGCGGTCGCATTGCAACTTCACCGTGATCAAAAAAAGCTTGTTGTCTTTCCACTATTTCAGAGGATACCCGAAGAATCGTATCGAAGCGTTGAGCCACATTCTTAACCAACCAGCGCGCTTCCTGCAACTGGGTTGACAGCGGAGTGGAACGCCCCTCCTTCTCGCGGTGCAACATATCGGCGTAGACGCTGTTGACCGAGAGTCGCGGCACCGCCACGGAGTTAAGTTCTGCGACCCATTTGCGTTTGTTGCGCCGCACAATAACGTCTGGCACCATGAGGCTCGCAGAGATGTCGGCAAACGGTGCGCCGGGACGCGGCGTCAGCGTGCGGATCACTGCGTGCGCATCTTTCAGATCAATATCGTCAATATCGAACAGTTTTTTGATGCGCGCGTAGTCGCGCTTGCCCAAATGTTCGAGCGCTTCGCCAACAATGCGGCGCGCAAGTTTAGTGTCGCCATTATTCGGACATTGTTTGAGTTGTAACAACAAACATTCACGTAAATCAGATGCGCCCACGCCCGCCGGTTCGAGGCTTTGCAAGATGCCAAGCGCTGTGTCCCAAGTTTCATCGTGAATGCCATCATCGCTGCCGCTTTTGGCGAGCAAACCGTCGATATCGGACTTGGTGACGGACAAATATCCGTGTTCGTCAAGACTGTCTATGAGCGCATGAACGAGTTGCAGAATTTCCGCTGATTCTTTAATCAGCACCAGTTGTGCGCGTAGATGCTCACGCAAGCTTGGCGGGCTTGCGCGCTGCGATTCGAAAGACTCGTCATCATCGTCAAAACTGCCCGCGCCGGAGCTGCCCCACTCCGCAAAGTCGAGCGCGGGGCCATCGAAGTCGGCTTCCCCCGTGATGCTATCGACAGCACTTTCGGTCGATACCGTCGCGATGAAATCGGCTGCATCGCCTTGCCCACCGTCACCGCCAAGCGCGGAAGAATCAGGCCCGATCTCACGCGTGTCTTGCTGCTCTGGCTCTGAATACGCAGCCATCGAATCGCTGCCGTCAAGCAGGTTCTCACGATCAACCGCGGACGCATACGCATCGACCGCATCGGGCACATCAATCGGATCATCTGCGCCACGATCATCGGGCGCGTCCGATTCCGCCAGTTCGAGCAACGGATTCTCTGCGAGCGCGGCCTCAATTTCCTGCTGCAATTCGAGCGTCGATAACTGCAACAAACGGATCGATTGTTGCAGTTGTGGCGTGAGCGTTAAGTGCTGCGCCAGCTTGAGTTGGAGGCCTGCTTTCACCTAAATTTACAAGCGGAAATGTTCGCCCAGATAGACTTTTCTCACCGACTCGTTGCCGATGATCTCTTCCGGATGTCCGTCGGCCAACACGCGGCCCTCACTGATGATGTAAGCACGGTCGCAAATGCCGAGCGTTTCCCGAACGTTGTGATCGGTGATGAGCACACCGATGCCACGTTCTCGAAGGAAGCGAACGATGCGCTGGATCTCAATCACTGCAATCGGATCGACGCCAGCGAACGGCTCATCAAGCAAAATAAATCGCGGACGGGAAGCCAGTGCGCGGGCAATTTCCAGTCGTCGCCGCTCGCCGCCTGAGAGTGCCACCGAAGGCATGTCGCGCAAATGCGCAATCGCCAGATCGTCAAGCAGCGCTTGCAATTCGCTCTCAATGACGCTTTCGTCTTTTTCGCGCAACTCAAGGATCGCGCGGATATTTTCGCCCGCTGTGAGCTTGCGAAAAATCGAAGCTTCCTGCGGCAAATAGGAGAGTCCCTTGCGCGCACGCTCATGAATCGGCAGATGCGTGAGATCAGTATCGTCGAGCTTGATGACGCCACCGTCGGCTGCAACAAGACCAACGATCATGTAGAAACAGGTGGTCTTGCCCGCGCCGTTCGGCCCGAGCAAACCCACCACCTGACCGCTATCAACGGTCAGGGACACATCGTGCACGACAGTGCGCGACTTGTAGCGCTTCTTAAGCGCAACGGCTGAAAGCTGGCTCATTGCGTTTGGGTGGAGTTGCAGATTTGATGACAGGTTTTTTGGCGGCAGGATTCAGCGCAGATTTGGCCGCACCGTCAGCTGTTTTTGCATCAGTCGCCGTCTCATCCTTTTCGCGCGGTTGCAGCACGAAGCTCACGCCCTTACCTTCGCTCTTGCGCTCTTTGGATTCACGTGCTTCGTACTTGCTAGTCTGCGTGTTGTAGATGATGTAGTTGGCGACGGTCTGATCTTCACCGATGAACAAAACGGCGTTTCCGAATAGCTCAACAATGCCTTTGCCGCTGTCGTAATCCACGCGATCTGAGACGCCTTGCGCCCAATCGCCGTTGTCTGTGCGTTGCCGAAAGCACACCGGTTTACCGGTCAAAATAGCGTTGTAGTTATCGTTGACGGTGGTTTGCGCGGTGCCGCGATCAGCGGTGAGTTTCAGCGTGCCCTGCGTAATGACGACTGATTTTTCCAGGCGGTAAAAGCCTTTGCCCGCGTCAGCGTCGCCATCGACTGCGTTGATCTTGATTTTCTCTTTGCGATCAGCTGTTTCAGCGGCGGCGTCCGGCGAAAGCATCAGACAAAACGCGGGGATCATCGCCAATGCCAGAAGAACATTGTGTTTCATGGTTTTTCCTTACTCTGGGACACTGTGCCCACGTCTTTTGGACTCAGCTCAATCTCAATTCCACGGGTGGTTTGCCCCTGCTTTTTCTCGCCGTCAACGCGAAGGCCTTGCGTCGTCATTACGCGATCACCGCTAACGGTTCGCGTCACAGAGTCCGTCTGCGCGTGTTGTGTTTTTGGAAATACGGTGAGCGTGTCGCTCTCATAAGTCACCGCCTCCCGTCCCGGACTGGGCCCCTGACGTGCCACCACTTTTCCAGAAAAATCCACCTGATCGACGCCGCCGTTGTCGCCGATGGTTTTAAGGATCGCGCGCTTCGCATCGACATCCATTTTCGGTTTGCCTGCGGGCTGGCTTTCGAAGCGCGGCTGGTCAACCACCGTTGTCTGGTTGCCCGGAAAGTGCGTCGCGCGATCACCCGTCATCGTGCTCTCAACGCTTCCATCGGCGGCGGTGCGCTCAATTTTGAAATTCTGCAAAAAATGATCTGGCGCAGGTTGCGACGAAATTTGCTGTGCGCGAGCGCTCTCGGTGACGCGAGCATCCAGCCAGAAGGTGAGCAACGCAAACAACGCAATCGCGATCACCGGGAAAAGCGCCGCTAGACGATCCTGCCGACGCCGCCAGGTAAATGTGCTCATTGATCCGATTCCGGCGGCGATGCGAGATACGGTTTCAGCAATTCATCAAGACGGCCCTGAATGCGCAAGATGGCTTCCACCAGTTCACGCACCGCACCGTTACCGCCCTCAAGCGTGGACAACCAGTGCGCTCGTTGCCGGACCGCCGTTGCTGCATTTGGCACCGTCGCAGCGAGCCCCGCCTGCATCATTGCGGGCAAATCCAGCCAGTCGTCACCGATATATGCGACCTGTGACACAGACATGTCCCAATCAGCGCATATTTTATTGAATCCACTGCCTTTATTGCGCTCGCCGCTGACGAGCTCAACACCTAATTCCGTCGCACGCCGCTCAACCGCTGCACCGCCGCGCGCCGTGAGAAACGCGACTCTCCAACCGGCCTGTTTGGCCAGCGTGATGCCAAAGCCGTCGAGCACCGAGAATGATTTGAATTCTTCGACGCCAAGGTAATTTAATTTGCCATCGGTCAACACACCATCTACGTCGCACACGAGCGCGCGCACCGCGAGCATTCGATCAGCGACTGTGAGTTGGCGCGCAGGTTTCGCCATGTTCAGACTACCTTCGCGCGCAGCAAGTCGTGCATATGGAGCGCGCCAACGAGTTGCCCCGTTTTGACCACCAGAAGCTGCGTCTTGCGCTTTGATTCGAGCAGGCCGACGGCCGCTACCGCGAGCTCGTCCGGATTGATCGTGATTGGACTAACGGTCATGAAATCTGCGACCTTTGCCGTGTTGAAATCGCTGACTTTAGGCAGGCAACGACGCAAGTCGCCGTCCGTGAACATGCCGGCGAGCGAGCCGTCGTCGTTGAGCACGGCGGTCATGCCCATACCCTTGCCGGTGATTTCGAACAACGCCTTACTGAGCGTCGCATCAAGCGGAACGGTCGGGATCGACTCGCCGGTGCGCATCACGTCCCGCACATGTGTGAGCAACCTGCGTCCGAGCGAACCGCCGGGATGCGAGCGCGCGAAATCTTCCGCTGTGAAGCCGCGTGCTTCGAGCAGCGCCATCGCCAGCGCATCGCCCAACGCCATCGCCGCAGCGGTACTCGCGGTCGGCGCGAGACCCAGCGGACAGGCTTCCTCGGCAACACCTGCGTTGAGCGTCACGTCGGCCTCGGTGGCGAGCGTGGATTGTTCGTTGCCGGTAATCGCGATGATCTTGGCACCGACTCGCTTGATCGGGTTCAGAAGTGCGTTGATTTCGGCGACCTCGCCGGAATTAGACAGGGCAATCACCACGTCGTCCGCCGCGATCATGCCCATGTCACCGTGGCTCGCCTCGGCGGGGTGAACGAAGAACGCGGGCGTGCCCGTCGAAGCAAGCGTGGCGGCGAGCTTGCGGCCCACATGACCCGATTTACCAATGCCAGTGACGACCACGCGCCCCGGTGCGGCAAGCACGATTTGCACTGCGTCGACCATCGGCTGCCCCGCCGCGTCATTCAATCGCGAACCCACGGCCGAAATGGCCGCCGCTTCGGTGGTAAGCACCGAAAGCGCACGTCGCAAAATGGCGACAGGATCTACTGCAATATTCATGCAAGGCAGTATATCTGCCCGGAATCCACGAGACGGGCAAATGGTGCGACGCAATGAAGCGAACGGATTTCGCACGGAACGCGTTGAGAACGCAACAACTTTTCTTTGTATTCCATATTACACAGGGGCTATCGGCAATGTACGTCCTTAATCGACTTCTGTCAAAAATAGAATCTATCCCCCGAATAACCGTTCTTTCAGAGAAAAGCTGTTACTTTAAAAAGTGCGTCAACATACGATTTAAAAAGCGCTGGCCGAGCTCGGTCGGGCGGATCAGTTCGTGCGTTCTTGTTAGCAACGCTTCTCGCTCGGCAACGTCGAGCGCTCGGCTGACGAGCGAAATCGGGTAGCCCGTGCGCTCTGCAAACCACGCGACTGGGAAGCCGTCATTCAGTCGCAGCGCGTTCAACATGAACTCAAAACCGATTTCGTCGCGTTTCACTTCGCGGCGCTCGAACACGCAGCTCGCCGGATCAGTGGACAGTGCCTTTTGCATGTACTCGCGCGGTTGCTTTACGCGCTCGGTACGGACGATTTTGGCGGCTTCAGTCGGACTGCCCGGCATCGATAACTTGCCGTGCGCACCCGCGCCAATCGCCACGTAGTCGCCGAAGCCCCAGTAATTCAAATTGTGTTGGCAGCGCATGCCAGGTTTCGCGTAGGCCGAAGTTTCGTAATGCTCATAGCCCGCAGCCGCAAGCATTTCCTCGACGCGGATTTGCATATCGGCCGCTTCGTCATGATCGGGTAGCGGCGGCGGTTTTTTCGCGAATACTGTGTTGGGTTCCAACGTGAGTTGGTAACACGACAAATGCGGCGTCTGAAAGGCGAGCGCTTCACGCACATCGCGCTCGCATTCGGCCATCGACTGAGCCGCGCCGCCCGTTCGCGATTCGGGCAATGCGTACATCAGATCAAGGTTCACATTGCCAACGGTGGCAAGCCCAATCTCAACGGCGCGCTTCGCTTCGGCGCTGTCATGTACGCGGCCCAACGCATGTAAATGCGCGTCGTTAAAGCTTTGAATGCCAATCGACAGCCGGGAAATACCCGCCGCTTTGAATTCGGCAAACTTCTGCATCTCGAACGTGCCGGGGTTCGCTTCCAGCGTCACTTCTGCGTCGGGCAAGAGCGGAATGCGGGCGCGCACGGCCGACAACAGCCGTTCGATCGACGGCGCCGAAAACAGGCTGGGCGTGCCGCCGCCGATGAACACCGTGGAGACCTTGCGTCCCCAGATCGGGGGCAGCGCACTTTCGAGATCCGCGATCAGTGCGTCGACGTACGCGTCTTCCGGCAATGCATCCGGTGCCGCATGCGAGTTGAAATCGCAATACGGGCATTTGCGCACGCACCACGGTATGTGGATGTAAAGCGACAGCGGCGGCAGTGCGGTGAAGTGCGGCCGTATGATCGCGTCGACCGGCAGCGTCACGGCGCCGCGTGCACTGCTGTCCGGTGCGGCGGCACCTGCGCCGCGATCGGCGTGAACGGCAGGATCAGCGCTCACGTCGCCGCTCCTCCGCGAGCCGCGCGATAAGGGTGCGCAGTGCTTTCCCTCGGTGCGACAGCTCGTTCTTCCGCGCGAGCGGCAATTCCGCACCCGTCAATCCGGTGACGGCGTCTTCGAAATACGGGTCATAGCCGAAGCCGCCGCTGCCACGCGGGACATCGATGATCGTGCCGTGCCAGATGCCTTCCGCAATGATCGGTTGCGGGTCTTCGGCCTGCCGGACGAGCGCCAGCACGCAGTAATAATGCGAGTTTCGATTGGCAATGCCGTGGAGTGCAGCGATCAATGCCGCGTTGTTCCGCGCATCGGACTTCGGGTCGCCCGCGTAGCGAGCGCTGTACACCCCCGGCGCACCGCCGAGCGCGTCGACGCAAACACCGGAATCGTCCGCCAGCGCAGGCAACCGGCTCTGCAAGCTTGCGTGGCGGGCCTTGGTGAGCGCGTTTTCGATGAAGGTCACATGGGGTTCGTCGGCTTCGGCGATGCCAAGGTCCGCCTGGGGAATCACTTCAAGGCCCAGCGGCTCGAGCAGGCGGCGAAACTCCTGTAACTTGCCGATGTTGTTCGACGCCAACACTACCCGCGTGATCACGACGCAAGTGCCGCACGCTGCGCGTCATGCAACCGTGCGATTCCCCGTTCCGCCAGCGTGAGCAGCGCATCGAACTCCGCGCGCACGAACGGCGCGCGTTCGGCCGTCCCCTGCACT
>JBBRGY010000137.1:0-7785 GCA_038223495.1 Burkholderiales bacterium
GCGAACGTCGGCTTTGCCAATCAGACGCAGCGTGCGTTTTTCGACATCTTTTAGTCCGCCCAGAAAGTCGACAACGATGTCGCGAACTGGATCGTAGTACAGCGCATTAATCGTAAAGTCGCGCCTGGCCGCATCCTCGGCTTGCGTGCCGTACACATTGTCCGACGTGATGCGCCCGGTCGAGTCTGATTCAACTTCGCCCGCACCCTTGCTGCCATCGGTCGTTTTGACGGTATTGCTGCGAAACGTCGAGACTTCAATCGTTTCGTCGCCAAACATCACATGCACGAGCCGAAAACGACGCCCGATAATGAACGCACGACGAAATTCGTGTTTGACGTCTTCCGGGCGAGCGTTGGTGGCGACATCAAAATCTTTTGGCACGACGCCGAGCAAAGCGTCGCGAACCGCGCCGCCCACGATGTAGGCCTCAAACCCAGCACGCTGCAATTTATCGCAGACGTATACGGCGTTCTTGCTCATGTGCTCGCTGTGAATACCCAGCGCTTTGCCGGAATGTTCCTTGCGGACGGCTGTTTTTTTCGGAAGGACGCGCTCGATGAATGCTTTGATCACTCGGCAAAACCTAGGTAGGTGCATCGAGCCAGCCGTCGTGTGTCGACGACGCCCGTTGATGCAGTGCCCCGCAGCGTCGTCATGTCGCTAACCGCCGGACGTTTGTGCTCTGGCGGTTATGGAAATGACCCCGAGGGGCGGTGGAAGGGTGATTCGCTTTGGCGCGGATTATATCGGGCATGACGGCAGTACGGGGCTCACACGTCAGTTTCCAGCCAGCATTGGGCGTTTAAAATCGGCTGATTCCACAACCCAAGAGCGACACCTACGCCATGAGCTTCGAAAATCTCTCCTCAGGCCGCGACGCGCCAAACGACATCAACGTCGTGATCGAAATCCCGATGAACGGTGAGCCGATCAAATATGAGGTGGACAAGGAAAGCGGCGCAATTTTTGTTGATCGCTTCATGTCCACCGCAATGCACTACCCGTGCAACTACGGCTACATTCCAAAAACGCTTTCCGGTGACGGGGATCCGGCTGATGTGTTGGTGCTTTCGCCCGTGCCGCTCATGCCTGGCGTGGTGGTGCGCTGCCGTCCGATCGGCATGCTCAAAATGCAGGACGAAGCCGGTAGTGACGAAAAAATTCTTGCGGTGCCGGTCGACAAACTGACCAGTATTTATCGCAACGTGCAGAGCCCACGCGACCTGCCGCCGATTGAGATCGACCGCATTACGCACTTCTTTGAGCATTACAAAGATCTGGAACCGGGCAAATTCGTGAAAGTACTGGGCTGGACTGAAGCAGCGGACGCGCGAGCAGAAATCGTTTTGGCGATGGAACGCTTTACCAAGAAGCAGTAGGACTCGTACTCGAAGCGGAGGCGGTACTCCCCGCGTATCGCGGTACTCACCCCGACATCCCACCACTCGCGCCACGCCCTTGCCATTTGTCGCAAGCCCGTGACCCCACCGCTCCACTGCGCAAACATTCATCCATCGAAATGAAAACGCACAGGAGTCAATCATGAGTGGATACGCAGTTCAGATACTTAAGGGCACACCGATCTGGGTGTGGGCTATTCTGGCGACCCTGATTTATCTAGGCAGCAAGCAGCTTAAGGCTCGCGTGATCAAGCGCTACACGGTGCTGATTGCGCCAATCGCATTTTTGCTTCTGGGGCTGATGGCAGCGGGTCGCGGGCCGGTGGGATTCGCGACGTGGGCGCTATCTCTGCTCGGCCTCGCCGCAGTCACATTCTTTGTCTGGCAGCCGACGGCTGGCGCTCGCTATGAAGTGAGCGGTGATCGCCTGCATATGCCCGGCAGCATCGTGCCAATGCTGTTGATGCTGTCAATTTTTCTTTTCAACTATGTGATCAACGTCGTTCTTGCGATCAATCCGGGTTTTCGTAGTGAACTGGTGTGGCAGGTAGGCCCGGCGCTTATTTTGGGCGCGCTCTCCGGCCTATTCATCGGGCGCGCAGCTACACTATTTCGCATGAATCGTATGAGCCCAAACGCCGTTGCAGCCTAAGCCAAAAAAACTCAATAGACCTATCAGCCAAGCATGAACGCCAAGCTCGAAGCGCGCCTCCAGCAAGGGACGGACTATCACCCGCTACAGGTGATCCCGCTCTTTCGTCGCTGGAAGCCGTCGAGTCTGCGCAACCTGATCCTGACCGGCATCCTGTCTGCCGTGATCATCTCGCTGATTCTCATCACTATCGCTGCGTTCGGCGGCCAACTCACGTGGCAACGCATTTACAGTATTTCGATGTTCAGCCTGGTCATCGCCTACACGCAGCACTTCCTCTACAAGTTCTTCATCACGCTCGCCCGCCGGCGGCCGGCGACAGCGGGCTGGATCATGCATCCAGCCTTTCTGGGGATAGTGATGCCGATTGGTGGCATCTACCTGGCCTACACCCTCGCGCTCTGGCTACTGACGGGTGGGCTAGTTTTTCGCATCGTTGACGGCTGGCGTGAGTTGGTGTTCGCATCGTGCGTTGCGGTTGGGATGGGCTGGGCGCTGTGGGAGGCCATTGAAACGAGTCGCCTGCGTGAGGTTGCGCTTCGCGAACGTGCCGAGCTGGAGGCCTCTGTCGCCCGAGCGGATCGCGAACGAGCGACGGCCGAACTCAAAACCCTGCGCGCGCAAGTCGAGCCACATTTTCTCTACAACACGCTGTCGAACGTCGTCAGCCTGATCGAGCGCGAACCGCAGACTGCGAAGCGCATGACTGAGCGGCTGATCGGCTATTTGCGGCACACGCTGGACGCATCGCGCCGCGAACACGCGACCGTCGGCGATGAGTTCGAAATCGTTGGCGATTACCTTGAAATTTTGCGCATTCGCATGGGTGCACGGCTAACGTATGTGCTCGAAGCTAGCGACGAGGTTCGCGCGATGTCGCTGTCGCCGATGCTCTTGCAACCGCTCGTTGAGAACGCAATCAAGCACGGATTGGAGCCTAAAATCGAAGGCGGCAATGTATCTGTGTCGGCGCGTGCCGAGACTGGTGCGCTGCGAATCGAGATTGCCGACACTGGTTTGGGCTTTGGTGTCGCGACCGATACGGGTGGCAGTGGCAGTGGGCTGGCCAACGTCCGTGCTCGATTGAAAGCGCTGTACGGCGACAGCGCAAAGCTCTCGATTGATCAACTGGCCGAGCCAGCAACAGGCACAAAAATCAGTCTTTTTATCCCCGCTCAGGCAAATTAACTTTTTCGTGAAATGGCTTTTTTACGGGGGCTAGCGTTGATAAATGGCATAAGTCAATAAATAGCAAAAAATCAGTACAGCCCCTGTAGAAACGTGCTTTCAGCATAAAGTTGTTAAGAATTTTCGAGGTATTTCCATGACCAGTTTCACCGCGCTCATCGCTGAAGACGAAACGCATTTAGCGCATGCGCTGAAAGACGCTTTGGCCCGAACATGGAGCGAACTGCGCATCGTTGACGTGGTCGGCAACGGTCCTGCGGCCATCCATGCCGTGGATCAACACGCGCCCGATGTGCTGTTTCTTGACATTCGTATGCCCGGCCTCTCCGGGCTGCAAGTGGCAGAGCGCCTCGCTGGTAGCGGTGGGCCGCTGGTGGTTTTTGTCACGGCCTATAACGAATATGCAGTGCAGGCATTCGAGCGCGAAGCCGTGGACTATCTGGTGAAACCGGTCAATGATGAGCGACTCGCGGAAACCGTCGAGCGCCTTAAAAAGCGATTGGCAGTCAAGGAACCTGAAGCCGAAAGCAGCGAACTCAACCGCGCGCTCGAACTTATTAAACGCCTTGCGAGTGGAGGTGGCAATGGCGCGGCGGCGTACTTAAGGTTTTTCCGTGCAGGCATCGGCGACACCGTCCGCATCGTGCCCGTTGACGAGGTCACGCACCTGCAAGCGCAGGACAAATACGTATCGCTTTACACGGCTGACGGCGAGCAGTTGATCCGCATTTCACTCAAAGAACTGGCCGATCAGCTCGACCCGAATCTGTTCGTGCAGGTTCACCGTTCGACCATCGTCAACATGCGCTCAGTCGTCACCGCAGATCGCGATTTCACGGGCCGCGTCATGCTGACACTCAAAGACGTGAAGGAAAAAGTGCAGGTGTCGCGGCAATACGCGCATTTGTTTGCACGGATGTAGCAGCGCCGCCGCGTGACGTTCACGCGACAGCTAATTACCGCAGACTCGAAAATTGCAAGTTACATGCAATACGCGTAGGCGGTCATATTTGAATTGCCGTAGTAGCTCCATTCACAGTACCACTGATTGGCACTCGACCGATAGAAGCTCGTAAGTTTGCTGGTACCGTTGGTGGCGTAGCAACCACCACTGATGGCCACACCGGCGCCACATGTCGCAGTGACGCCGATCCCGCCTGAATTCTGTGCGAATTGGGTCGTAGAGTACGTCGTCAAGGTAATGCTTGCCGCAGGGCCCGCGGCACCTGTTGCGCCCGGTTGTCCTGCGGGGCCAACAGGACCTGCGGGCCCAATCGGCCCTGGGGCGCCCACGGCACCCGTCGCACCAGCTGCACCAGTTGCACCTGTTGATCCAGTGGCCCCGACAGCGCCTGGCACGCCTATCGGTCCGGCCGGTCCGACTGGGCCTGCTGGTCCCGCTGCGCCTATCGCACCCGCTGGCCCGATGGGGCCAATCGGGCCAATCGCGCCAGCAGCACCCGCTGGCCCGGCTACCCCAGCAGGTCCGACCGCGCCCACAGGACCTGCGGGCCCTTGCGCACCGATGATCGGCGCACACTTCGCAAGCGTACCGTTCGCGTCAAAGCAAACCACGCCCGCGGATACCACGGTTGATGCTGGAAGGCCCGGCACGGTTACCGGGCCTGCGCCATCAATGATCAACGGTGTGGTCGTGCCAGTTGAGTCTTTGACCACCACTTTACCGCCGGGCGGGGCTTTGATTTCGACATCGGCAGCGTGTGCGTTAACGGTGAATGCGACGAATATTGCCAGCGCAGCGGCGCGTAGCGGTGAGAAGCCAACGATTGATTTCATGATGGAGTTAATCCTTACGGTTAAGCGGGAAGCGGGCGGTGCGACGGAGCGCTCCGATCCCGAAAAGAAGCAGGCTGAGGCAGATCACGCCGAGCATGAAAGCACTGGCTGTAGGCACGGCGAAGCTCGCCTCGGTCAGGCCAAACCAGCCGATAGCGACGCCGGTCGTGTTGCGATTGCTCAGTAATGGCGCATGCGGAACGCCAATAGCGCGCACATAGGTGACCGCCAGATCGTTCATCGTTTGCTGACCCGTCAGATTGATGAACGCCGTCTGTAAGGGAGCTGTACTTTCTATTCGCAGCGGTAACGCCGCCGTGCCGCTGGCGACAAACATGGTCAGGATATTCTGTGTGCTACCCGTCGCAAATTGATACAGCTTGCCGCTCGTACTGACCAGACTAAACGTAGCAAAGGTGGTGGAACCACTGATGGTGCTGCCAGCCGAACAGGTGGGCGCGTCAACGAAATTGACGGCACCGGTACCGGCGTTGAAGCTCCCCGAATTGCTCCAGTTGCCAGACAGCGTAATCACGCCGCTGCCAGCAACTATTGAGCCGCCAGCAGCAATGGTGAGATTGCGTACGTTGTTCAGCGAGCCGTTTTGCAGCAACAGTGTGCCAGCAACCGTTACATCGCTACACCCCAGATCGGTGCTGCCACCGCCAAGCGCCACACTGCCTCCCGCTGGCACGGAGATATCGGCATGCGCCAGATTGAGCGCTGCCATTCCCATAAGCAAAACAACAGAAAGTACCCCACGTACGCGCAGGCGTCGCGGATTTCGTTTGATCACTTTTTCCCCTTTAGATAAGACGCTCGACAGAGCGAATTCCGCCCAATCGTCAAACGGGGCCTCGCTAGTAATCTTACTGGAAGCACAGAATTCTCTGCGGCGCTTCACACTAAATTAGTGCTTCGTGCGGTCACGTAGCCTATTGAAGACAAAGAGCGTGTGCGTTCTTGTTGGGCTGCGAAACACACTTATTTTCCGGGTTGAAATGAGCGCAGATGCTCATGGCAAAGGGCTTGTAAATCCGCCCGGTGCGCGCTCCTTGGCGGGCGATTTGCCACGGTATGTTCGGACACAGGTGAGTCGACGCCAAGTCAATTGAAGCGGCATTTGCGCTGACGTGCTTTTCGTGAAAAAACTATGGTGCGTCGCGGTACACGCAGTTTGACGTGCAGGAATTGGTCAATGCAGACGTAAGTAAAACAGCCACCGTATTTTGCCTCGTTGGCGCAAGGTTAAGCAGTACATCACTTGAACGTTCGCATGCTGGTTCCGTAAACCCATCGCGAAGCGAGCTGAGACGTTGATTGATCTCAGATTAGGTTCTTACGCCTTCGCATAAAAAACGTTGAAATCCTGCCGCTCGTCTTGCCACAGCTGCGGCTCCGTGAAATCCGCTTCAATTAGGATGCTGCGGAATTGCTCAGGTGAATATTTGTATGAGTTTTCGGTGTGAATCCGCTCGCCCTGTGCGAAGTGACGCGCTGCGCCGCGAATGCGAACGGTGACGTCGCGTCGCGCTTCAACGTGCATTTCGATGCGTCCAAGCGCCGCGTTATAAAAGCCGCGATGTTGCCAGTCGCGCACGTCAAAATCGGTGCCTAACAGCTGATTGACGTGGCGCAGCGTGTTCAGATTGAATGCAGCGGTAACGCCCAGTGCGTCGTCGTACGCGGCGTCCAGCCGAGCCGACTCTTTTTTTGCATCAACGCCGATCAGGAGACCGCTGCCCGCCGTGTCGCAATGCGCGCGAATCTGCTTTAAGAACCAGAGAGCTTCATCGGGCAAAAAATTACCGATCGACGAGCCGGGATAGACGAAGAGGGTGGGCGCTTTGATCATCACCGAGGTGACATCCAGCACGCGCGAAAAATCGGTGATGAGTCCCGCGAGCTCCGGCGCATCGACGTTGCCTGCGAGGCGAGCGAGTGCCTCGTGCGCGGCGGTTTCCGAAATGTCGACCGCGACGTAGCGCGAAGGTTTGAGCACTGCGAACCATGCTTCGGCTTTGACCGAATCGCCCGAACCTAAATCGACGAACTGCTTGCCGGTTCCGATAACTCCTGCGATTTCATCGCGAAATTTTGCGAAGATTGCAGCCTCGGTGCGCGTCGGGTAATACTCCGGCGTGAGGACAATTGCGTTGTAGAGCGTTGAGCCAATCGCGTCGTAGAAAAACTTGGGTGGAATGCTCGCTGCGGGTGCCATCAGGCCGCGCTCTAAAGCGTCAAGTTCGGTTTTTCCGTCGAGCTTGAGCGTGTTGGTAATCGTGAAACTGCGCGCGGGTGGCGCGTCGCTGATTCTGGCGACTCGATGCGTGGTGACCAGATGATGCGTTGCCATGAGCTGCCTTATTTGGCGAGACGAATGCCGCTGAACTGCCAGCGCTTCTCGGGTTGGAAAAAGTTGCGGTACGTTACACGGGCATGGCCGTCAGCCGTCGCCGATGAGCTGCCCTTCAGCACCAACTGGTTACACATGAACTTGCCGTTGTACTCGCCAACCGCACCGAACGCTGGTGTGAATCCAGGGTGACCCAGATAGGCCGATGCCGTCCATTGCCAGCGCTCGCCAAAGCATTGTGTCAGTGCATCGGACGTACTCGCCGCATGCTCCCACTCCGCCTCAGTCGGCAGCCTTGCACCAGCCCACCCCGCATACGCAACTGCTTCAAAAAAACAAACGAGGCACACCGGCGATTAAATAAACAGCGCCTGCGTCCCGTGCAGCCA
>JBBRGY010000138.1:0-7772 GCA_038223495.1 Burkholderiales bacterium
GATGCTCCTTTCAAAACAAGCCCTCGCAGGCATCAAAGTCATTGAACTCGGCCAGCTGATCGCAGGCCCGTTCGCCGCGAAAACGCTGGCTGATTTCGGTGCGGACGTGATCAAGATGGAGCCACCCGGCGAGGGTGATCCGTTGCGCAAATGGCGTTTGCTGCATAACGGAACGTCGGTGTGGTGGCAGGTGCAGTCGCGGAACAAAAAGAGCGTGACGCTGGATTTGCGGCAGTCTGAGGGGCGAGAGATCGTCAAACGTTTGATCGCCGAAGCGGACGTGCTGATTGAGAACTTCAAGCCGGGCACGCTGGAGAAATGGGGCATGGATTACGCGTCGCTTTCGGCAACGAACCCGGGGCTGATCATGCTGCGCGTTTCTGGGTATGGGCAGACAGGGCCGTACAAGGACAAGCCGGGCTTTGGCGTGGTGGCGGAGGCGATGGGCGGTTTGCGCCACCTCACGGGTGAGCCGGGCCGTGTGCCAGTGCGGGTGGGGGTTTCGATTGGCGACACGCTGGCCAGTTTGCATGGCGTGATCGGCGTGCTGCTGGCGCTGAACCATCGCAACAATACGAAGAGCGCTGCAGCGCCCAAAGGCGTGGGGCAGGTGATCGACGTGGCGTTGTACGAGAGCGTGTTTAACGTGATGGAGAGCCTGCTGCCGGAGTACAGCGCGTTCGGCGTGGTGCGTGAGCCAGCGGGATCGGCGTTGCCGGGGATCGCGCCGTCGAATGCGTATGCGTGCAGCGATGGTCAGGTGTTAATTGCCGGGAACGGCGACTCGATTTTCCGTCGCTTGATGACGGCGATTGGGCGTGAGGATTTAGGCGATGATCCTGAGCTTGCTACCAATCCAGGACGAGTGGCGCGCGTGGTTGAGATTGACGCGGCGATTGCGGCTTTCACGGGGTCTCGCACTGTGGCCGCCGTGTTGGCGATGCTCAACGCGGCGGACGTTCCCGGCGGACGCATTTACACGGTGAAGGACATCTTCGAGGATCCGCACTACCGGGCGCGGGACATGATTGTTTCGGTGACGACGGCCGACGGCTTAACGGTGGAAACTCCGGGCGTTGTTCCTAAACTCTCGGCGACTCCGGGGCGCATCATGCGGTGTGCGCCGACGTTGGGCGAGGATACCGAGGCCGTATTGAACGAGATTGGCGTGACGCCGGAACAGCTCTCTCAATTGCGTGCTCGCGGCGTGCTTTAAATCGCGTTGAGGCGATGAAGGTGCTCGCGAAGCAGTACGCCCACCGCGCGGGGTGAGTAGTGTTGTTCCATGTACTCTTTCGCAGTGCTGCCGAGGCGCATGCGTAGCGCTGCGTCGTCAAATATGCTTCGCATATGCCGCGCTGCGCATTCAACATCGGCGTCCGCCCATAGCTGCGCTTGAGTATCAGGATACTCGCCAGGTTTCACGGGAATGAGGGTGTGGTCGACGAGCAAACTGTTGCCATCCTTCATGAAGTCAAGATTCGCCGAGTACGCAGTGGCAATGACGGGCTTGCCGATCGCCATACATTCGGCCATGCCCAAACCAAATCCTTCCGATCGATGCAGCGAGACGTAACAATCCGCCGTGACCTGCAACGCCATCACCTGATCGCGCGACATAAAGTGATCCATGAAAATAATGCGTGGGTCATCAGCCGCGAGGGCGCGCAGGAGCATTTTTTCCTGCTGGAACAGCTCGCCTTGCACGGACTTGACGACTAGCTTCACGCCGGCGAATTTGCTGTCGGTGGCGGGGAAGGCTTCGCGAAAAGCACGCACCGCCGCCCACGGATTTTTGCGGGCGATCATCGAGCCGTAGGCGAAGCTGAACAGGAAAACAAAATCCTGATCATCGAGACCAAATTCTGCGCGAGCGAAGGGCCGCGATGGCTGCGGCGGGCGAATCGGCGTCGGCATCACGTAGACCGGGATTGATACCGAGTTGGCAACCGCCTGACGTACAAACTCAGATGGTGCCCACAACTCCTGAAATGCATTCGCGGCTCGCGTCCAGCTCTGCGGTAATTTCTCAAGCTCCCATGCCCAGTAGCCGATTTTGTAAGCAGAACTCGTCCCACCCACGCCTTCGCTGTGGACCGCCTCGTTCAGGGCATCCGGATTCATGCAGACGATCTGGTAACGGAAGGTTGGCGCCGTGGCGATCAGCGCATCGAGCGAATTGTCCGCTTTGCGCATACCTGCGTCGATGTCGATATCGATCACCGAATGCGGCAGTGCAACCGCAGTCATCGCGCGACTGAAGGCACGTACGTTTTCACCGAGACCGGATTCGGTGCGGGCGAATCCAACTAAATCGAAGCCATCGGTCCGCAGGACGCTGCGCCGCGCGGGCAACGCGTCAATACGGCTCGCAATCTCGGCCAATAGCTTCGCATCAAGTGCCGCGCCGACGCCGTGACGAAGCGGGCGTTTGAGAAACGATAGGCCATGCGATTCGAGACTGGGAGCCAAAGGGTTGGCGAAGCGCTTGCTGGCGAGCGCATCGGTGACGTAGTGTCGCTGGGCTTCGCCGCCAACGTTCGACAACAATGCGAAATCCTTGGCCAGTGCGCGCGCTGTCTTTTCATTGATCACGAGCGGTGCGGTCGCGCACACGGCCGGTTCATCCAATCGACACAGCGTTAGCGCGATTTCCACCAGAGCACTCCACAGCGCAGCGCCGTGCCAAGAAATGGCGAGCAGTAAAGATCGGCGCACTACGAGATTGTCAAGCGCCAGAGGTAGCAACGGCGTCGCAAAACACATCGCGGAGATGTTTTCGGCGTACTGTGCGTTATTCAGCCCAGCTACAACGCCAGACAAGTCAGCTGGCCAGTGTGCGCGAACCTCATGCGAATCAGTTGCGTAGGACGCCGTTGAGAAACCCCATCCCGCACGACTAGCTTCCAGTTGCGCGATTAATGAAGACGTACGCTTCACATCCAACGGAGTTTCGGCGCTGGCGAACGCAACATACTCGGCGTTAGTGCTGCGTAGTAATTCGTGCACTCGAGTTGAAGAGCTTTGGGCGTCGTTATCAGGCAGAGGCAGTACTTGCAGGTCGAAGGTGGCGTCGGACGCGTTTGCCGAAGACAGCGTCGACGATAGCGCGTTCGTACGCATGAGCACGGCACATGTCGGCCGTTGTTCTGGCCCGCCGCGAGCGTAGTGCGATCTCAGGACTTGAAGTGCAGCCTTTTGCGCAACAGTCGGGCGAGCGCTGCAGGCGGGTAAATACGCGCTCAGCAGATACCCGTAGTTGTGGCGGAAAAGTGAAAATTGCCATTCGGTCAACGCACCCGCCGCCTCGATCAGTTGACGCGCTTCGGCAAAATCGTACGACCCCAACCGCACAACTGCCAGCATGTGCATGGCGTCTGCATGCTGCGGATCGAGCGCGAGGCATTTGCGGTAGAGCGATTCGGCAAGCGACAAATCGCCGGCTTCCTGCGCCGCCAGCGCGCGCCTTGCAAAGGCGGAGGCGGTGCCAGAATCAGACTCGCTGGATGCACTTGACGCTGGATTTTCGTTTGCGGCGGCCTCGACCAGAATGCCGTGGCAGGCCTTGAAGCGCTTGCCGCTGCCGCACCAACAAGGCGCAGTCCGTGACACGGCGGATTTCGGTTCGAGCATCAATCGGATGTCGCTTATCGCAGCTAAAAAGGTTGACGGTTACAGCAACGACTCTTAACGCAAATGACCGTTACAAAGGGGGTAACGGACGATTTTCGTATTACTCGACTTAGGCAAAAATTACGGCCTATGCCCAGTAAAATGGCGGTTTAGCAGAAAAGTTGTTGAATTTTTTCCGCTACCGCCAGAACGCCTACGGCTCCATCGCCAGTGTCCACTTGCCTTTTGAAGCCAGTGAATTCATCTTGCAGCGATGGGCAAACGACGCCTGAGCGGCTTTGTAGTTTTCCGGCTTACCCTTCCACACCTTGAGCGCGGTAAAGTGCAGCGCGCGGCTGTAGCTGAATGTCAGTGGCCACGGATTGCCCTCACGCACGCCCGGCTTGTTCATTTCGTTCAAATGTGCGGCTGAATCGATGTCTGACTGTCCACCCGATAAAAACACTATGCCGGGCATCGCGCCGGGAACCGTGCGCTTTAAACATTCCACCGTACGCGCGCCGACTTCGGATTGTGACGCGCGATTTTTCGCGTCTTTACCCGAGATCACCATGCTCGCTTTGAGAATCGTATGTTCGATGGAGACTTTGTTGTCCGCCATTTGTCCCATCAGCGTGCGCAGCACGGCTTCGGTGACGTCGAACGATGTATCGATGCTGTGATCGCCGTCGAGCAAAATTTCCGGTTCGACCACTGGAACGATGCCCGCTTCCTGACAAATCGCGGCGTAGCGGGCGAGCGCATGGGCGTTGGCCCAAATGCAGTGCGAGGTCGGAATGGCGTCCCCAATCGTGATCACTGCGCGCCACTTGGCGAAGCGCGCGCCGAGCGCAAAATATTCTTTCATTCGCGCTTGCAGGTTGTCGAGACCGTCGCTAATCAGCTCGCCGGGTGCGCCGGCCAGATCGCGCGTACCAGCGTCAACTTTGATGCCGGGAATCACGCCGATGCTATTCAGATAATCTGCGAACGGAACACCTTTGCTGGTTTTCTGGCGAATCGTTTCGTCGTGCAGGATCACGCCGGAAATCGTGGACTTCATCGCCGGTGTGGTGAACAGCATCTCGCGGTAAGCGCGGCGCATTTCTTCGCTGTCAGGAATGTTGGCGGCGGCGAAACGTTTGCCACAGGTACCAGCAGATTCGTCAGCGGCGAGTAGGCCTTTGCCAGGGGCGACCATTGCAGCGGCGGTTTGTGCGAGAAGGGCTTTGTCCATAGGGGCGTTCGCTCGATGTAGTGGATTGTAGTCAGGGGTAAGGCCCTGATTTTAATCAGGTTTTCGCATTCGTTTCACGATCAGTGAAACCGCTACGCCAAATAAAATCGCCCAGTCCAGCCGCACCGTCAAAGTCGCAGCAAACGTGGCCAGCAGCGTGACGCGCTCAAACTTGTCGGAGAGCAGATGGCGAATCTCTCGGCGATCAATCAGATTCCACGCCACGAGGAACAGGATCCCGGCCAATGCAGCCAGCGGCAAATACTGCCCGAGCGGTGCTACAAAAATAAGCAGCACCACGAGAAAGATCGACGCGCAGATCGCGGAGAAAGGCGTGACTGCGCCGGCCGCCATATTGACGCCCGAACGGTTAAAAGAACCGCTCGCGAGATAGCCGGAAAAGAATGAGCCAAATATATTGGCCAGTCCCTGACCCAGAAACTCCTGATTGGTATCAAACTTTTCCGAGCGACGTCGCGCCAAACCGTGCGCGATGGACACTGCCTCCGCGAGCGATAGCAACGTCATTGCGATGGACGGAACGAACAACATTTTCCAGGTGTCCAGAGAAAATTCTGGCATTGAAATTGGGGGTAGGGCGCTAGGTAGCGCGCCGACGGTTCTAAACGTTATCGTGGGGTCTACCCAATGCGCGAATGCCGCCACTACACTGCCGCCCACGACCGCCACCAGCATGGCGGGGACGATGCGATTGAGTGGCTGCCAAATTAAAGCGCAGAACAGGGTCATGAGGCCAACCAACACCGCGGCGATGTTGATATCACGCAGATGTTGAGCAAGCGCCAACAGCGTGTGTACGACATTAGCGCCACGCACGATGTCGATACCAAAAAAATTGCGGATCTGCGAGTTGATGATGAGTACCGCTGCGCCCGAGGTGAAGCCAACAATCACGGTGTGGGACACCTTGTCAATCAGGTTCCCTGCCTTCAGCAGTGAGGCAACAATTTTCCAGATACCGACCATAAATGTCAGCGTTATGGCGAGCTCGATATAGCGCGCCGATTCAGGCTTTGCGAGTGGCGCCATGACCGCGAGCACAGTCAACGAGATCGCGTTGGCGGGACCAGTGACCATAACGCGGGACGAGCCGAATAGCGCAGCGATGATGCACGGGACCATCGCTGAATAGAGGCCATACGCTGGCGGCATTCCAGCGAGCGTCGCAAAAGCAACGCCCTGCGGCAGCACCACGATGGCGCCCGTCAATCCGGCAAGGACATCGGTACGCAGCGTCTCACGATCTTTTAGGAGTGGCAACCACGCCAGAAATGGGAAAAAGCGCGTCACTGCAAACCGTTAGACGCTCTGTTGCCCGTGATAGAGCCGTACTACATGCTCTGCTTCGGCAAAAAACAACCAGCGCTCGACCAGCAATCCGCCAATGCAGACAAACGACGCTAACCAAAACGACTGCGTGAAATAACACAGCAGCATTGGCACGATAAAGCCGAACACAATCGCAAGCCAGCGCAGCATGCGCGCCTTTTCGCGGGCCAACACAAAGCCGAACTCGTTAGTCAAAAAAGTACCGTGCGAATGTCCAGCATCAAGCAACCGCACATTGCCTTGCTTGAACCCCAGCGCATCGTTAATCGTATGTTGCACACGCGGATGCTTCAGCAAGTACGCGATGTAGAAAACTGCACCCACTGCGAGCAACACAATTGCCATCATCGGTTTGCCGATAGGCCCGACTTCGTCGGGACGCAGTGAAAGTACGGCAGGTAAAAATACCGCGCCGCTCATCAATCCGAACAACACATATTTAGCAGGCGTCATCCACGTGTTCCAGCGCGGCACCGTGCGCAGACAACCGTAAATCATCCCCGTGCAATACAAGACTGCTATAGCGTCCGCAACCAGCAACCACAACGTGAACGGCGTGATCTGGGGCCAGCCGAAATGCAGCGCGGCAAGGTGTAATGCCGCTAGCGGATAGAGGAGCAGAGCAAGCAAACCCTCGCGCGACAGCCACGAGGTTTTCACGCGCACGAGCGAGAAGATTGCGTTTTTTCGATTGGCCAGATGCAGCGTCGACGACAAAAGGCCCGCCGAAATCATGAGCGCCGCAATGACGACACCTTTGTAGAACGTGGCACCATCCATTCGAATGTGATCGGCCAATAACGACGCGATTAACAGCCACACGAGCAAGCCTAATCCTGCGCCGGAAGAAACCGTAAAGAAAATGACCGAGAGCGCGGGCTTCATAGCTGTATCAGACGATTGACGAAGGCTTTCGCCATATCGGAGAGGCCGGATTTCAACGGCAATGTCGTTTCAATCTCAGCGGGCTTGCGCGGCGAAAGATAGGCGTTCGTGGGTTTGTAGCCCAAATCGTCGAGCATCGACTGCTTGCCGCGCGATGCGGAGAGTTGTGACACTTTCGATTGCGGATCGTCGTAATCACCGAAGTGCCGCGCATGCGTAGGGCACGCGAGAACGCATGCAGGCTGGCGATCTTCAACAGCGAGTTGTTCGTCGTAAATGCGGTCGACGCACAGCGTGCATTTTTTCATCACGCCGGCGTCTTCGTCCAATTCACGCGCGCCGTAAGGACACGCCCATGCGCAATAGTTGCAACCCATGCAACGACTCGGATCGACCAGCACAATGCCGTCTTCCGCGCGCTTGTAGCTCGCGCCCGTCGGGCACACTGTCACGCAATGCGCTTCTTCGCAATGCATGCAACTCATGGGAACGTTGACGGTCTTTGAGAGCGGTTGATGCTCGCTGGCGTCCGACGACGAACCACAACGATGAGGCGAGTAAGTCGGGTCACCTTCAATCTCGTAATGGCGAATGCGGTTGTACCAGGTTCCGCTGGGTGTCTTGCCCCACGCGTCGTAATCCGGCGCACCGCCCATGAGCGACTGGCCGTTCCATTCTTTGCAGGCAA
>JBBRGY010000139.1:0-7721 GCA_038223495.1 Burkholderiales bacterium
GACAACAAAATCGTTGGACTCAACGCCTGGTACGAAAAGAGCAAAAAGGGTGACGGTCTGGCGTGGGACGCGCCGGTCGAAGGCCTGGAAATCGTCGATTCTTACACGCTCAAAATCTCACTGACCAAGCCGGACTACAACTTCAGCTATGTGCTTGCCCACCCAGCGATGGGCATCGTCGCTCGCGAGGTGGTGGAAAAGTATCCCAACGACGTGCAGAGCCACCCAGTCGGATCAAGCGCCTACTACTTAAAAGAATGGACGCGCGGCCAAAAGATTGTTCTTGAGAAAAACCCGAACTGGCGTGGCGGTACGTGGGACTTCAAGCCGTCGGGCAAAGACCCTTACGACGACGTCATCGTGAAAGCCATGGAAGGCAAACCGCTGGCGTCGATTGACCGCGTTGAGTTCTACATCATCGAAGAGGCGCAAACCCGCTGGCTTGCGTTCAAAAACAAGCAGCTTGATGTGCTCAACATGCCGGAGTCGTTCATCAAGCAGGCATTGCCCGGTGGCAAGCTGGCTCCGGATTTGGCGGCGGAAGGCATCCGTGTTCAGCGGCTGCTCGATGCTGAGTACACCTACACCTACTTTCAGGGGAACGACCCGGTTTGGGGCGGCTATGAGCCGTACAAGATAGCGCTGCGGCGTGCGGTCGCCATGGCGATCAATCGCGAGGAAGAGATCGACGTTATTCGCAAAGGCAACGCCGTGCGCGCAGAATTTTTGGTGCCGCCGGGCGTCGCAGGACACAAGGCAGATTTCGCGTCAAACATCAGCTACAACCCAGCGCTAGCGAACGCCTTGCTCGATAAATTTGGCTACAAAAAAGGTGCGGACGGGTTTCGCAACACGCCCGATGGAAAGCCTTTTGCGTTTAAGTACACATCAACGCCGGTCGCGGTCGAGCGTGAGTTTGACGAGCTTTACAAGAAAAATATGGACGCCATTGGCATTCGCTACGAATCGGAGAAAGAGAAATTCGCTGATTCCATCAAACGCGAAAAGCGCTGCCAGATCGCCATTCGTGGCGCGGCCTGGATCGCCGACTATCCGGACGGTGACAACTTCATGCAGTTGCTCTACAGCAAGAACATTGGCGAATCCAATAACGGCTGCTACAAGAGCGCGGCGTACGACAAACTGTACGAACAATCCGCGCTACTGCCCGACGGCCCGGAACGCGACAAAATCTATCTCGAAATGCAGAAGCAGTTTGAGGCCGACACGCCTTGGGCGTTGGGCGTGACGCGCTATCGCAATCAGATGATTTTTCCGTGGGTGATCGGGTACAAAAAGCATCCGGTGCTGCTTGCTGACTACCTTTATTTCGATGTCAATATGGCTAATTCAGGGAAGGGAAAATAAGCCATGATGGCGTATATCGTAAGGCGTTTATGGCAGATTGTGCCAACGATGGCAGGTGTGATTCTGCTGATCTTTTTCCTGTTCAACGTGGTCGGTGGCGATCCTGCTTATCTGCTCGCGGGCAAGATTTCTAACCCCGAACAAATCGCGAACATTCGCAAGCAACTGGGGATTGATGAGCCGTACTGGGTGCAGCTCTGGATCTTCGTCAAGCAGGTGGTGACGTTTGACTTTGGCTCCAGCTGGAGCACCAACGAAGGGGTGTCGAACATTTTTGCAACGCGTCTGCCTGCGTCGCTCATTATCGGCATTCCGCTCTTGGCACTCGACACCGCGATTACTGTCGCGATCGCGCTCGGCGTAGCGTACGTGCGTGGGTCGTTCACTGATCGTGCGGCGATGATTACGTGCACGGTCGCGCAGTCGGTTTCGATCCTTGTGTACATCATCATCTTCCAGTACGTGCTGGCCTACAAGTTCGGCTGGTTTCCGGTGCAGGGCTGGGGCAATGGACTGTTCGAGAATCTATTCAAATTCGCCGCCCTTCCGATACTGATTGGGCTGGTCGTGTCGCTTGCACCGAATATCCGGCTGTACCGGACGTTCATTCTCGATGAAGTTAATCAGGACTACGTGCGCACGGCGCGCGCCAAAGGCTTGTCCGAGAAGCGCGTGATGTTCGTGCATGTGCTGAGAAACGCCTCTATTCCCATCATTACGAATCTGATGATTCAACTGCCCGGGCTGCTCGTCGGTCTGTTCTTGATTGAGCGCTTTTTCTCGGTGCCAGGCATCGGCCGCGAAGTGATTCTCGCCGTGGAGCGATCTGATTTTCCGGTGATTAAAGCCATCACCGTTTATGTGGCGCTGGCCACGATGCTGGCGAATCTTGCGGCTGATCTCATGTACAAAGCCGTCGACCCAAGGGTGGAGTTGAAATGAGCGCCGTCACGTTGAACCCAAACGCGAACCCGATTGGAATCGAGCGTTCGCCCGGATTGTGGGCGCTTGCGTGGAAACGGCTGATGGCAGATCGTGTCGCCGTGGTGTCGTTGGTGATCGTGATCTTCTTTTTGTTGCTCTCACTCGCCGCGTTCTTCGGCTTTGTCGCCAAAGACTGGAATCGTGAGATCGCCGTGAATTACGCACCGCCGACGCTGTTCAAGGACAGCCATAAGCCGTCGTCTGACACCAAAGCCGGAGCCGTAGATTCGGGTCCAGCGGTCGATGGCGCCGCCGCGAAACCCGAGTTCATCAATGATCGCGATCCATTGCGTGAAACGATTAACGAACTAAAACTGAAACTCGGTCAATCGACCGGAGCAGCGGTCGATTCCGGTATCAAAATCGTCGACCCGTTGGCGGAGGTGTTGGTGGAACTCCGCAAGCAGTTGGGGCGCACTGGCGATGGTGCGGCGAAAGTCGTTGAAGAAAAACGGGTGGAAAGCCTGCCATTCGGTGCTGACAAATGGGGCCGCGACGTACTTGCGAAAGTGATTCAAGGCTCCGAGACGTCAATTCTTGTCGGCTTCTCGGCCGCGCTTGTCGCCACGGTTATGGGCACGATTCTGGGCGCGTTGGCCGGTTATTACGGCGGCAAGACTGACGATCTGCTGAACTGGTTTTATTCGATATTCAGCTCGATTCCGTACATCCTTCTGGTGCTCGCGATTGCGGCGGTGCTCAAACAGAAAGGCGTTGTCACGGTGGTGCTGATTCTTGGGTTAACCGGGTGGACGAGCATCTTCCGGCTTGTGCGCGCCGAGTACTTGAAACACAAGGCGCGCGACTACGTGCGTGCGGCCAACGCGATTGGCGCGTCGCATATGCGTCGCATGTTCGTGCATATTTTCCCGAACATTTCGCACGTGGTGCTGGTTCAGCTTTCGTTGCACGTCGTGCTCTTCATCAAGTCTGAAGTGATTTTGTCCTTCCTAGGATTTGGTGTTCCGGTCGATGTGGTGAGCTGGGGCTCGATGTTGAACGAGTCGCAGAACGAATTGATCCTCGGCTACTGGTGGCAACTCGCGGCGGCGACTGCGTTTATGGCGGTGCTGGTGACCGCATTCAGTCTGTTCACCGATGCGCTGCGTGACGCGCTCGATCCGAAGTTGAAATAGGAGCGCGTCATGACCACACCACTACTGTCCGTCAAGAACCTCCGCGTCAAATTTCGCCTCGATAAGTCCAACTCGTTCGATGCATTGAAGGGCATATCGTTTGATGTGATGCCAAACCAGACCGTCGCCCTCGTGGGCGAGTCGGGCTCTGGCAAGTCGGTGACATCGCTCGCCGTGCTCGGCTTGTTGCCGAAAGAGAACTCGACCATCGACAAAGCGAGCGTGATTGAGTTTGAAGGCAAAAACCTGCTCAAATTCTCGTCTGCACAAAAGCGTGCAATTCGTGGCAGCGAAATCTCCATGATTTTCCAGGAGCCGATGAGCTCGCTGAACCCCGTGTTTCGCGTCGGTTACCAGATAGAAGAAGTGCTCAAGGAGCACATGGGGCTTTCCGGCAAAGCGGCGCGTGATCGTGCCATTGCGCTATTGACCGAGGTCGGGATTCCCGAGCCGTCGATCAAGATTGATAGCTATCCGCACGAAATGTCGGGCGGACAGCAACAGCGCGTGATGATCGCGATGGCGATTGCCTGTGAGCCAAAACTTTTAATCGCAGATGAGCCGACGACAGCGCTGGACGTGACGATTCAGAAGCAGATTCTTGATCTGATCGGCGAACTGCAAAAGAAACGCGGCATGAGCGTGCTGTTCATCACCCATGATCTCGCCGTAGTCGGCGACATCGCCGATCACGTTGTCGTGATGCGAAACGGTGAAATTCGCGAGCAGGGCGCCGCGAAAGACGTGTTCTCCGCGCCCAAGGACGATTACACACGGGCGCTGTTGGCTTGCCGTCCGGCGGTGGATTCGCGTCCAAAGCGTTTGCCGGTGATTGATGACTTCATGGCTGGGCGCGCCGACGCGATGCGCCTGGAGCAGCGCACTCGCGGCGTGAAAGACACTGATCCTGTGGTGCTCGAAGTGAAGGGCTTGTGCAAGGACTTCGTCTCGCGAGATGGTTTGTTCGGCAAGCGCGTGTTTCACGCTGCCAAGGATGTGTCATTCAAGCTTCGCAAAGGCAAGACGCTAGGCGTCGTCGGCGAATCCGGCTCTGGCAAAACGACCGTTGGCCTGACGATCATGAAACTGCATGACGCGACCAAAGGCGAGGCCTGGTTCGAAGGAAAAAACATTTTCGCGATGAGCGAAAAGGAGTTTCTGCCGTACAAAAAACGCATCCAGATCATTTTCCAAAATCCGTATGCGTCGTTAAACCCGCGATTCACGGTCGGCCAGATCGTTTGCGAGCCAATGGTCATTCATGGCATTGGGGCCAATGGCGAGGAACGCGCAAAGTTGGCGTTCGAAATGTTGGCAAAGGTCGGTTTGCCGGAAATGAGCTTCTACAAGTATCCACACGAGTTCTCGGGTGGCCAGCGGCAGCGAATCGCTATAGCACGCTGTCTGACCATGAAGCCAGAACTGCTCATTTGTGACGAATCTGTCTCGGCGCTTGACGTTTCGGTGCAAGCGCAAGTCTTGAATCTTCTACAAGACCTGCAGGATGAGTTTGGCATGTCCTACATCTTCATCTCGCACGATTTGGCCGTTGTTAAATACATGAGCGACGAGGTGATGGTCATGTCCGAGGGCAACGTGGTGGAGCAGGGCAATTCCGACGCCATTTATGCTGCACCGCAAGCCGCGTACACCCGAAAACTATTGGATTCGATCCCGCGCGGACTGGTTTCGCCGAATGCATAGCCTTCGTCATCTCGTTCGCAATTGACTGATTGCAGCCTGACCGACTTGTAACGACTTGTTGCAGCGATGCAACGCCAGCGAGGTAGCTCTATGCTGAAACGAAGTGTTTAACGGGGCTACAGCCTAATTTAGCCGATTGTCGACTTAACGCTAAATCGGCCGTTAGCCCCATTGAAAACGACGTCTTACGCGAAAGTTGCGTTTCAATTTGTACAGACGTATTGTCACCTTTGTTCGATCATCAAATAATTCGTTATACGGTTGATCAACTAAAACAGCTTAATAATCAATGGGTTGTACAATTTTTTATTGAGACGGTCGATATGCTTGTGTCGCACACGCATTGCATCGCCTGCTCAACGCAGGTAGGAAATATGCCATCTTGATGACAAAATCAAGGTGTCATCCTTTTTTTATCGCCCGCTTTGGGCCTCAGGGGTATTTATGATCAAAAAGAAACAATTGGCTGTCGCAATTGCGGCAACTTTTGTAGCGACCGGCGTTGTTTACGCTCAGACGCCACAAAAAGTTGAAAAAGTCGAAATTACTGGCTCGAACATCAAGCGGACAGACATCGAGACTGTCGCCCCGATCGATGTCATCACGCGTGAGCAGATCGAGCGTTCCGGTCAACCGACGATCGCTGAAGTGCTGCGCAATGTGCCAGCCAACACGGGTAACAGCTACTCGGAAAGCTTCTCAAACAGCTTTGCTCCTGGCGCTTCCGGTATTTCGTTGCGCGGTCTTGGCCAAAAAGCAACCCTCGTTCTGATTAACGGTCGTCGTACCGCTGGTTACGGCTTTGCACAAAACCTGCAAGATACCTTTGTCGACCTGAACTCGATTCCGTCTTCAGCCGTTGAACGCATCGAAATTCTGAAAGATGGCGCATCAGCCATTTACGGTTCCGACGCACTGGCTGGCGTGGTCAACGTGATTTTGCGTAAAGACTACAAGGGCATTGAATTCTCGGCCGGTGGCGGTGTAGCCGCTGGTAATGGCGACTATCGCTTTAGCGCCACGGGCGGCTTTGGCGATCTGGGCCGTGATAAGTACTCCGTACTCGGCGTGTTCGACTACTACAAGCGCGACATGGTGATGTTGAACGAGACCGATTTCGGTGCCACACGCGACGTGCGTGGCATCGGCGGTGGTCGTAACTACCAGTCCTTGACCGGTCTTGGGACTTGGCAGCAGTTCACTAATGCAGGCGGTGCTACTCAAAACTTCAGGGCAGTTGATAACTGTGCGGCCTCCGGCGGCAGGGTCATGACTGGCCCTCAAGCGGTTGCTGCTGGCTTGATTAACCTGTCGGGCAACCAGTATGCTGCGACGCTCGCAGCGCTTAACGCACGTGCTGCCGCTTCTAACACGTTCTGTACGTATGACGTAAACGGTGCAATTACCGCTCTTCCTGGCACTGAGCGCTTCGGCTTCCTCGGTCGCGGTACGGTAGAGCTTTCACCAACGCTGCAAGGCTACGGTGAAGTGGGTCTGTCGCAGGTCAAATCCAAGCAAATCTTCACGCAGCCGTTCTTCGCCACCACAGCATTGACGCCTACCTCTGTGGGTTTGCGTCCATTTGCTTACACGGTTAACTTCGCGCCCGGCGTTGCTGGCAACCCGTTCAACAGCCTCGCACGTTACGCGGGTGCGCTGAACGACATGGGCACCCGCAATTCGGAAATTAAATCTGAATCGTATCGCCTGCTGGCTGGCCTGAAGTACACCATCGGCCCATTCGACGGCGACAGCGCCATCGGCTGGTCGCGCAACCAGGTTGACAACGCCAACTCGAATCGCCTGACCCTTGCTGGCGTTAGCTCGGCGTTTGGTATCAGCACGGCGCCTCAGCCACCGGTTCCGACTGCAACTTCGTCGACATATAACCTCAATAACTCATCGCTCAATAGCCAAGCAGTTCGTGATTCGATTCGCGCGAACTTCAACCGCAAATCGACGTCCGAGTTGAAGTTCATCGACACACGTATGTCCACCGAATTCGGTCAACTTCCAGGCGGCCCGATCGGTCTCGCCGTTGGTGCTGAGTACCGCTCCGAGAACCTCAACGATGTGCCAGCGCTGATCGCTCAGCAGGGCTTGATCCTTGGTCAAGGCATCACGGCAACGAACGGCAGTCGCAACAGTTTCGCGATCTTCGCTGAAGCTGGCCTGCCGATCCTCAAAACACTTGAAGCTCAGTTGGCGGTGCGTTCCGACCACTACAGCGACTACGGCAGCTCTACTGTGCCGAAAATCGGTCTGAAATGGAAGCCAATCCCACAATTCGTTTTGCGCGCTAACTGGGGCGAAGGTTTCCGTGCGCCAACGCTGCCGGAGATTTCTCCTTCTGTCGCAACGTTCTTCACGCAGGTTAATGATCCGATCACCAATCAAAACGGTGTAAACATCTCTGGTATCTACGCTGGTAACCCGAACCTCAAGGCCGAAACGACCAAGAGCACGACGATCGGTGCAGTGTTTGAACCTACTCGCGACCTCAACATGAGCGTGAACTGGTACAACATT
>JBBRGY010000140.1:0-7680 GCA_038223495.1 Burkholderiales bacterium
TGCCGCGTTTGATCCCGAACGTTGGCTGATCGCTGCGGCGAATGCGCCCACGATCAACGCTAACTCGGCAAAGCGAGTTTCGATGCCGTTTGGCGCGGGGCCGCGCATCTGTCCAGGGCGCTATTTGGCGCTCTTGGAAATGAAGATGCTGATGGCCGCTCTGCTCGGAAATTTTGATATCGAAGCGGTAACCACGCCTGATGGATTGGAGGCGCGTGAGTATCTTGCGTTCACGATGGCGCCAGTGGGTTTGCAGATGAAGCTGCGGGTTCGGGTCTAACAGTTTTGAGTAAAGGCGCGGTGCTCGTCAACGCAAAGTGCGCCACACATGAAATCCGGGGCGCATACTTGTTCTTCGCTGCCACGCTAGATCAATGCTCCTTTGCGCGGGGGAGCTGCGGTGCTAAGCACGCGCTGCGACTAGCGTGGCCGACGGAACTCGTCATCGACCCACGCGGTAGCACTCGCCACATTCAACCGAAAATCCGCCGGCACGCGCACTTTCGCGACTTCTTCGCCGAGGCTATCGGTGGCGGACAACAGTGCATGCGCATCGTCGTCATCGGGCACGATTTGTAGCGCTACTTTCCAGCGCGCGTCGCCTACGTCAACAGTGACCGATTTATTGAGCTTCGCGTGTTGCGATTGCTCGTGGCGGGTGATGACTTCGCTGGCGGTTTTTATCAGCGTGTGAAACGCGTTGACGTCGAGCGGTTTCGGGTCTTTTTTGTTACGGCCCATTGTCCACGGGCCGATCAGCGCGGGTTCGCGTTCGCCGTCTTTGTACATTTCGACGGCCCAGCCTTCGTCGTCTTCGTTTTTGACGACCCTGGCGGTCCAGCCGTCGTCTTGCCAGAGTCTGGGTTCTTTCACCGGGACGGCGGCGTCGCCGTCGTCAATGTCAATCGGGTCGGTGGCGGGGGAAGGAGCGTTCGTTGTCATCGGCTAATGTTACGTCCGACCCGTCGTCGGGCGGTCCAGCATTGCGATGTTTTCGGGTGATTGGCTTTTGCATGGAATTAAGCCTGCATAGGGGCTGGATGCCATAAAATCTAATTGTCGAGTTTTGTCGATTTTTATGCTCAGCCCCTATGCAGCGGATGTTTCAACGTAAAGCTGATAGTGGTGAAGTTTGATTAACGAAGCCAAATCGATGTGTTTGCGCTCGACCGATCTTAATAACCTATTCATCGGCTAAAGTCCGTCTTGCAAACGAATTCGCCGCTGCGCCACGCCATGAATATCAGTCATTCTTCGCCTCTCCCAAAGTGCCTCAGCATCGGTGCCGTTCTGCTCGCGGCGGGCGCGGGCAGTCGGCTTGGGTATAAGCCGAAATCTCTGCTTGAGCTTGACGGCGTGCCGCTCATCCATCGGCAACTCAAAGCGCTCTCGGGCGCTGGGGTTGAAGAGATTGTGGTGGTGCTCGGGCACTACGCCGCGATGGTCGAGGCGGCGGTGCGTGCGTGTCCGGTTGCGGCCAAGGTAGAGACCGTTAGCAATCCCAGTCCCGACGACGGCCAACCGTCTTCGGTACGCATCGGCTTACAAAACCTGACCGGAAAACTGGATGCGGTCATCGTCGCTCTGGCCGATCAACCGCTGTTCAACGAAGACGACGTGTTGGCGCTGATGAGGGCGTTCGCGGATCGGAGCGATGCGGCGTCGATGGTGGTGCCGCGTGTGTCGGGTTCACCGGGAAATCCAGTGATATTTGACGCTGTATTGCGCGATGAATGGTTGCGCGGTGACACCAATGTGATGGGGCGTGGGTGGCGCGAAGCTAACCCGCAGCGCGTGCAATGGATGGACACCGAGAACCCGCACTATCGGGTTGACATTGATACGCCCGAAGACATCGTCCAGTTCACCCAGCGCACGGGCCATACGCTGCGCTGGCCCAGTGAGTGAACGGATTAAAGGTAAGTTCTAACTGCTCAGCGCCCAACGGGTAGCTTTGCGTCAGTGATTGCGCCATAAACCATGTTGCGCAAAACTGAGCGTGACGGCACGCGCTGTTTAGGGCTTTGCATCATGTAGACCACAAACAGATCGTTCGCCGGATCAACCCACATGTAAGTGCCGCCGGCGCCACCCCAGTAATACTCGCCGAGAGCGGCGGGATAGGCCGCTTCGCCGGCGCTGGTGCGTACTGCGAATCCGAGGCCGAAGCCATAACCGGGGCCGGGCAGGTAGAGCGGGGTGCGGGTCACGGTTGGGTTTAACTGATCGGTCGTCATGAACGCGAGCGTAGCCGGGCTGATGTAGCGACGACCGTCAAGCTGGCCACCGTTCCTGAGCATCATCAAGAACCGCGCGTAGTCCATTGCCGTGCTCATCATGCCTCCGCCGCCAGATTCCATCGCCTGCACCTTACGCGGGTCAAACACAGGCGCATTGATGCCAATCGAGCGGTCGTCGTTAAACGGCTCCGCAATGCGCGCCTGGCGATCCACCTCGGGTACGTAAAACGATGTGTCTTTCATGCCTAGCGGAATGAGCAGGCGCTCCTTCAAATGCGTGAACAGTGTCTGGTTTGAGACGACTTCAATCACGCGACCCAGTACGTCGGTTGAGTTGCTGTAATCCCACGTGCTGCCCGGCTGAAAGGCGAGCGGCATCTTGGCGATGCGCTCTGCGAATTCAGCATTTGTGATGTCGCCACCGGTACCGACGTTGGCGTCTTGATAGGCTTTCTTGACCATGCCGTCGCCGAAGAAGCCATAGGTGAGCCCCGACGTGTGGCGCATCAAATCCTGCACGGTCATCGCACGGCGCAGCGCAACGAGTTCGAGCGACTTAACGCCCTGAGCGTCCATCTTTTCAACACCGACTTTGACGTTTGCGAACGACGGAATGTAGCGAGCGACCGGCGCTTCGAGCAGCAGTTTGCCTTCTTCAACCAGCATCATTGCTGCGACGCTGACAATGGGTTTGGTCATCGAATAAATACGGAAGATATCGTCGGATTTCATGGGCGCAGCGTTATCCGGGCCACGCTGGCCAACCGTTTCAGCGTAGACCACTTTGCCTCCGCGCACGACCATGACCGTCGCGCCGGGGATTCGCTTCTGTGCGACCTCGTTGCGCATCCAGTCACCGACGCGATTCAAGCGCTCGGCGGACATCCCGACCGCTTCGGGTTTGGCCGTCGGCAAAGCCTCTGCTTGTGCCGCCGGAATGTGGCTGACAAATGCGGTGCTGATTAGGGCAAGCAGCGTCACGCGTCGCCGCAGCGCGGGCGATAGTGCGGGTGCGTAGAACATTCAAATCTCCTTTTGGTTTTGGCGCGGCGCTGGGTGGCGCGCTTTTGTTTTTTTCCGAAACAATCGTATGGCAAATTGCGTCTGTCGATGGCTGCGACTATAGCGTCAACCCGCCGGTGCTTGTTTCAACAAATCACACAAACTGGACTTTGGCTCCAGCGAAGTCGGTGTTGCCAACGCTAACATTAGAAAACGCGCTGCAAAGGCGATTAACACCCAAGCGCATACTCAGACACTGCACGGAAGCTCACTGGCGTGATCAACAAAATCGTTCCTTCAATTGCCGAAGCGCTTGCCGATGTGCAGGATGGAGCGACCGTGATGGTCGGCGGCTTTGGTGGGGCGGGCATGCCCAACGAGTTGATCGATGGCCTGATTGCTCAAGGCGCAGGTGAGCTGACGATTGTGGCGAACAATGCGGGCAACGCGGAGTTCGGCCTCGCAGCGCTGCTCAAAGCAGGAAAAGTTCGCAAGCTCATCTGCTCGTTTCCACGTCAGGCCGATTCGTATGTGTTTGACGCGCTGTATCGCGCTGGCAAGGTTGAACTGGAGTTGGTGCCGCAGGGCAATCTCTCCGAGCGCATTCGAGCAGCGGGCGCAGGTATCGGTGGATTTTTCACGAAAGTTGGATTCGGCACCGAGCTGGCGAAGGGCAAGGAAGTTCGCGAAATCAACGGCGAAATGTATGTGCTCGAAGTGCCGATTCACGCCGATTTTGCTCTCGTTAAAGCAGAGCAAGGCGACCGCTGGGGCAATCTCACGTACCGTATGGCTGCGCGCAATTTTGGGCCAGTGATGGCGATGGCCGCAAAGATTACCGTCGCCGCGGTGCATGACATCGTTGAGTTGGGGCAGCTTGATCCTGAGGCCGTGGTCACGCCCGGAATTTTCGTGCAGCGTGTCGTAAAAATTGCGCGCTCGGCGGCGGTCGCATCCGGCTTTAAGGCGGCATGATGAGCTACGTCAAACTCACGCGCGATCAGATCGCCGCTCGCATCGCAAAAGACATTTTTGAAGGGGCCTACGTTAATCTCGGCATTGGCATGCCAACGCTTGTTGCTAATCATTTACCGCCCGATCGCGAAATAATTTTGCAAAGTGAGAATGGAATTCTGGGCATGGGGCCTGCGCCGGCGTCCGGCAGCGAAGACTTCGATCTCATCAACGCGGGCAAACAGCCCGTGACGCTGTTGCGCGGTGGCTCCTATTTTCACAGCGCAGATTCATTCGCAATGATGCGCGCCGGGCATCTCGACATCGCAGTGCTCGGTGCATTTCAGGTCGCGGCCAACGGTGATCTTGCGAACTGGCACACGGGCGGCAAAGACGATATTCCCGCAGTGGGCGGCGCGATGGATCTCGCCATCGGAGCAAAGCAGACCTGGGTGATGATGGAGCAACTCACGCGCTCGGGCGAAAGCAAACTGGTTAAGCGTTGCACTTATCCATTAACCGGCGTCGGCTGCGTGACCCGTGTCTACACTGACCTTGCGGTGATCGATGTCACAGCGCAAGGTTTCAAACTCGTTGAAGCGGTGGCGGGCTTGTCGCTCGCTGAGCTGATTTCTCTTTCCAAACTTTCAATTGCTGCTTAAGCACACCACACCTATGAACGCCTACATCGTTGACGCCCTCCGCACTCCCATCGGCCGCTACGGTGGTTCGCTGTCTTCCGTTCGCACTGACGATCTGGGCGCGGTCCCGATTGCGGCGTTGATGGCCCGATATCCAAATTTCGATTGGGCGGCGATTGATGACGTGATTTACGGCTGCGCCAATCAGGCGGGTGAGGACAATCGCAACGTAGCGCATATGTCCGCACTGCTCGCAGGATTGCCGACGTCGGTTCCGGGCGCGACGATCAATCGCCTTTGTGGCTCGGGCCTCGATGCGCTGGGCACCGCTGCGCGAGCGATCAAATCGGGCGAGGCCCAGTTGATGATCGCTGGCGGTGTCGAGAGCATGAGTCGTGCGCCGTTTGTGATGCCCAAAGCCGACAGCGCCTTCGCTCGCAACAACGCGGTGTACGACACCACGATTGGCTGGCGATTCATCAACAAACTGATGAAAGATAAATACGGCGTCGACTCGATGCCTGAGACCGCAGAAAACGTTGCGACCGAATTCAAGATCGAGCGGGAAGCGCAGGACAGAATGGCGCTCGCGTCGCAACTGAAAGCCGTTGCCGCACAGAAGAGCGGATTCTTCGACACCGAGATCACGCCGGTGGCGATTGCCCAGAAGAAAGGCGATGCGGTCGTCGTTAGCAAAGACGAGCATCCGCGTGATACCTCGCTCGAAGTCCTGGCCAAACTCAAAGGTATCGTGCGACCCGACGGCACGGTTACTGCCGGTAATGCCAGCGGCGTGAACGATGGTTCGTGTGCGATTCTGGTTGCTTCTGAAGCTGCATTGAAGACGCACAACCTCTCACCCCGAGCGCGCATTGTTGGCATGGCAACGGCAGGCGTTCCTCCTCGCATCATTGGGATGGGACCTGCACCTGCTACCAAAAAAGTGCTCGCATTGACGGGGTTGACGATCAATCAAATCGATGTGATTGAGCTGAACGAGGCGTTTGCGGCGCAGGGTTTGGCGGTGTTGCGGGCGCTCGGCGTTCACGATGCTGACCCTCGCGTAAATCCAAATGGTGGCGCGATTGCGCTGGGGCATCCGTTGGGTGCGTCCGGTTCGCGCCTCGCAACGACCGCCGTGAATCAACTGCATCGTTCTGGTGGGCGTTACGCGCTGTGCACCATGTGCATTGGTGTTGGGCAGGGGATAGCGTTGGTGCTGGAGCGCTGCTAGAAGTAGCCACCGCTAAGCCTGAAAGTTTGTGGTAGCGGCTTTAGCCGTGAACTCTTCCACACGTGCCATCGCGGCTAAAGCCGCCACCACAAAAGATTGTTGCACTGCGAAGCGTGCGTGGATAGGCGTGAGGTGACCAAGGCACTTTACAACTGACCGAGAGTCATTTAGCATTCGGCGTCTTAATGACTCACGGTCAGTTCGGGCTGGTTGCTACCAGATTTCGCCATGCCACCTATCAAAAAAATCACACGCGACGCCGTCGACGTGCAACGAACGGGACACGCCGAAGATGCGCCCCTTGCTGTTGAATCCAATGTGGGTGGGCCACTAAAGTCGCTGCTCCGAAGCACGCACGAGGTTCAGCAAGGTCGCCGACCCCCGGACGGCGCCAAGCGCGTTCGCGCACTCGATGGCGACGACAAAGAAGCCCGTCGGCAGACGATTCTTGATGCCGCGGAACGTCTCTTTGCCGAGCGACACGAACTTGCCAACGTCTCCGACGTAGCGACCTCCGCAGGTCTTGCCAAAGGCACGGTTTATCTCTATTTCCAGACCAAGGAGGAGATCTATCTCGCGCTTCACAGGCGTCATGTTGAATATTTTTTTACGACACTGATTGCGCGCATGAACGGCGTGCAGCCTTTTTTGTTTCCGGAAATGGTTGCGCTTGCCAGCAAACACTTGCTGAACGCACCAACCTATATGCCACTAGGTGCTGTGTGTATTGGTTTCGGTGGCAACGCTGTACCCATGGACGCTGCAAAAAACTTTCAGACCAACATGACCCATTGGTTGCTCACCGCGGGCGAAGGTCTAGAGCGACATTTCACCAAGCTCGCGCCCGGCGAAGGGGTGCGTCTGCTCAAACACAGCTATGCCATGATGATCGGGCTCTACGGCCTGATGCGCGGCGAGCAGACCAACGACCCGAAATGCCCAATCCTTCCGGGCATGGGCACCTATCAAGAAGAATCTTTGCTTGCACTGACTCGCTATTGGTCGCATGTAGCGGGCATTCCGAACACCACTGACACCACACAGTTACTGCATTCCAAGGATTCAAAAAAATGAACAAGAAGGCTACTTTCCTCCTCGCAGCGCTACTGACTACGGTTGTGCTAGCCGTCGCCGGATGCGGCAAAAAAGACGAAGCGAAAACAGACGCGACCGCTACGAAAGCAGTGCTGCCTCGCCCCGTGCGCTTCATGCAAGTTGGCCTGAGCGCGCTTGACGATATCTCGTATTTGCCCGGTGAAGTGCGCCCTCGCTATGAGCAGCGCTACGGTTTCCGCGTTCCGGGAAAAATTGCGCGTCGCGAGGTCGATGTGGGTCAGGAAGTTAAGGCGGGGCAAGTATTGGCAGTGCTTGATTCACAAGATGTGTTGCCCGCAATTAGTGCTCAGTCTGCTCAAGTTGAAGTGGCACGCACTGACTTCGCCTTGCAGCAAAGCGAGTTGAAGCGGCAACAGGAATTGCGCGACAAAGGTTTCGTCTCAGGCGCTGTACTGGAACGGCAGGCGGCGTCGACGGCCGCGGCAAGTGCTCGGTTGAAGGCTGCGCAATCGCAACTGGCGATTGCTCAAAACGGACTCAATTTTCAGACGTT
>JBBRGY010000141.1:0-7672 GCA_038223495.1 Burkholderiales bacterium
CGGCGAGGCGGGCATCGGCATCTCGTTTTTGTTCGGATGCGAAGAAGAGCGCCAGGCAGGATTTAAGTCAGTGCGTTCGGTGGCGCCCTGCGACGGCACCGCGTATGAGCTCGGTGGTATCGCGCTCGTCAAGGGGGCACGCAATGGCGAAAACGCTAAGAAATACTACGACTGGCTGATGAGTCCAGTGGGCCAGGGCATCGGCGCCAAAGCAAATTCTTTGCAAAATCCCGCTAACAAAACGTTCAAGCAGGACGCAAAAATTCCGACGATGGAAGGCGTGAAGCTCATCAACTACGACTTCAAGAAATACGGCGCATCCGCAGAGCGCAAGCGCATTCTTGAGAAGTGGGAAAAAGAAATCAACTCGCTGCCACGTTAAAGCGAAAAATGCTTGCGTGGAGCATTCCGCGCAAGCATCAGCTTTTGCATAGATGCCCGATTCTATTGGGGCTAGCAGCCGAAAAGACGCTTTATCGACTTTTGGTTTTTTGAGCATCTAGCCCCTGTGCAACATCCCTTTTAGCGAAAAGGCGTATCGAATATTCGCTCGCAAGGCGGGCATTTCCCGCCCCGAGCATCCCCGCAAACGTAACCGGTTAGCCCTTCAGCCGCTTCGCTTCGTCAATATCCATCAGATGCCAGAAGTGCTGGCGATAGGGAATCCGCTTGTAGTTCAAAAGCCACGGCTGCGTGAGGATGTTTTGATAGCGAAAAACACCGGGTTGCCAAACGGAATTAACCGTCGCAATCTCATTCAGGGTTTTGTAGAGCGCCCAGCGCTGCGGCCCGATCGGTAACGTCTGCGCCTTCTCATATAGCTCGTCGTACTGCTTGATGTTCATCCGAGCGAAATTCGATTGCCCGATGCTTTTGCTATACAAAAGCGACAAGAACGAATTGCCATCGGTTGAAGACTCGTTCCAACCGAGCCCCCAAAACTGTAGCTGGCCAGCGCGCCCTTGTTTTAGTAGGTCGGGCCACTTTTGTGTGTTGAAGGCGATTTTGATGCCAATTGAATCGAGCGCCTTCTTCCACAACTCATCTATTTCGCGATCTGTGGCACGAGGGGATGACGAGCGCGTAATCACCAGCGGTTTGCCGTCGGGCATCTCACGGAAACCATCACCATTACGGTCTTTGTAGCCGAATTTGTCGAGCAGGGCGTTGGCCAGCGGAACGTCGTTCCCGCTTGAATTTGGCTTGTTGGGAATGTGGCCAGTCTGCGTCGGCGGCAACATTTGATTGGCGGGTGTAGCCTGATTGCGAAACACAATGCGCACGTAATCATCAATCGGATATGACATGATGATGGCGCGGCGCAATGCGATTTTCTCTGGCGTATAGCCGCCCACCACGGGATCCTCCATGTTGAAGTAATCGAACGACAGTGCAGGTTCGAGCGCGCGTTGATGCTGCACACCTTTGTTCGCGTATTCGGGAGACAGTTTGCCGTTGATCACGACGTTACCGATCAAATCGACGCCCACGAACTCATAATCCAGCAAACCCGATTTGAACGTCAGCAGACGCGGATTAGCCTCTTCAATGATGCTGATCTCCACGTTCCCCACCAGCGGCATGTCTTTGCCCTGATTGCCGACGATGATGGCCTTGTCCTCAGCCGTTTCACCCTCGGTGAGCGGATACTTACGGACGTAATTCGAATTCTTGGTCAGAATAATTTTGTTGCCCTTGATCCACTGCTTGATCATGTATGGGCCAGCGCCGACGGGATTACTCATTACGCGCCCGCCCGGATCGCGATACGCCTCAACCACTTCGCGCGCCACCGGCGACCAGTTGTATCCCTGCATCAACTCACCGAGTGTGTAGTCGGGCCGCGTGAGCTTTAGTCGCACGGTGTAGCGATCAATCGCCGTCAGCCCTTCAATCGGCTTGTCGTAGTCGAATTTACCGGAGGCCTTTGCCTCTGCCACCAGTTCGTTGCCACCGATCAACTTATTATCTATGTGCCAGAGCGTGGGTGACGCCATCTTCGGGTCAAGCATTCGCTTCCACGAATAGACGAGATCCTCTGCAGTGACTTCGCGTTTTTTACCCTTGAAGGCGGGATCGTCGGAAAAGAACGCGCCCTTCCGCAGACGAATTTTCCAAGTCAAACCATCTGCCGAAATTTCAGGCATCGCCTCGGCCAGTGCTGGGCGTAGACGCGCCGGGCGCGCATAGTAATCGTACTCGTATAGGTTGTCGAAGATTGCGTTGTTGATGTGCCCGGAGTACAAATCGTTGGTAGCGGCAGGATCGAAACCCGTGACATCGACCGGAAACGCTACGCGAAGCGTCTTGTTCATATCAGTCGCGTGCGCCGGTAGCGCCAATGCCACAGTGGCCAGACACGCAATGAGGATTCGCTTCATGTAGACGCGCTCTAGAAAATTGAAGCTTCGATTATCGCGAAACTGTGCCGCCAGTGGCGAGCTGGCGTGCTTTCTCGTCAATATCGACGTACTTCCACGGCGTACGCCAGAACGGGTGACGCTTGTAACCCAACAGCCACGGTTGCGATACGTCGTTGGCGTAGGTGTGAATACCAAAATCGAGCACGCTGTTGGCGGCCGCCAATTGCGAGAGCGCACGATAGATGCGGTTTCGCTCGGCCCCGAGCGGAAGTTTTGCGCCTTCGTCGTACAGGCGATCATATTCCGCGAGTTTGAATTTCATGTCGTTGATCGCGTTGATATTGCGTGAAACAAGCAAGCTCGCATAACCGTCGCCGCCGGGGCCGTTTGAAATCCAGCTCCAGCCCCACATCTGCAATTTGCCGGTGCGCGACATTTCGATCAGGTCAGGCCATTTCTGGCTGAAAAATTCAACACGAATACCAATCGCATCCATGCTTTTCTTCCAGATTTCTTCCTGAATTCGGCCGCGCGAATCGGTGGTGCTGCTGCGCGTAATTTTGAGCGGTTTACAGTCAGGTGCCTCGCGATAGCCATCGCCGTCGCAATCCTTGTAACCAAAACGATCCAGCAACGCGTTGGCCAGCGCTGGGTCGTGCGGCGGCCGCAGTTTTAGCGTCGGATCATGCCCCGACAATCCCGGCGGTATGAGTTGTTGCGCCTTTTCGGCTTGTCCTTTAAACACCGAGGCAATTTCGCGATCAGTGTCATAGGCCAAAAGGATCGCGCGGCGGAACGCGTTTTTTTCGAGTGAGTAACCGCCGACCACCGGGTCATCCATATTGAAATAGTTAAACGCGAGCACCGGCTCCAATGCGCGCTGGGCTGTGATCCCTTTTGCCACGAATTCAGGTTTCAGCGCGTTATTCTCGAACATGCGATCAGTCAAATCGCGTGGCACTTCCAGGCGATCCAGCTCGCCGTTTTGAAACGCCAGGACGCGCGGCAGACTCTCTTCGAGCACGTTGACGACGATACGATCCACCATCGGCGCTCGTTTGCCTGTGGTGGCTGACGCTAGTTTTTGGTCGGCGTCAGTCGCGGGGGTCGGAACAAAGTCTTCGCGATAACCGGGATTGCGGATCAGCTCGATCTTGGTCGAGCGCTGCCATTGGCCCAGCATGAACGGGCCCGTGCCTACAGGATGTTCACGCACACGATTTCGTTCGTCACGATACTTCTCGATCACCTCGCGTGCCACCGCCGCAAAGCTTGTCGCCGTGAAGTTATAAACAAACTCGAAATCCGGTTTGTTAAGTTCGACGCGAAACGTGTAGCGGTCCAGCGCTTGTAGACCCGCGATCTGCGCATCGTAGTTAAAACGCCCCGTCTTCTCGGCGTCTTTGCGAATGACATCTGCACCGAGGAGCTTGTTCTCGAAAAGATAGTAATTGGGTGATGCGACTTTTGGATCGAGCAGTCGTTTGTACGAATACACATAATCCGCCGCGACCAGTTCGCGCGGCTTGCCGCTAAACGCCGCGTCGGGCGTGAAGAAAATGCCCGGCTTAACGCGCAGCGTGTAGCGCTTGCCGTCGGGCGAGTATTCAACCAGCTCGGATGTACGTGACGCAAGCGCGACGGGTCGCGCGAAATAGTCGTATTGCAGCGGCGGCTCCATCATCATCACCGCGATATCGCTTGACGGGATGTCGTCGATGGCCGCGGGATCAAACGTAGATTCCGCAGCGCTTATCGCCAGATTAAGCGTCTTGACTGCGCATGCGTTGGCCGCTACAAACGCAGCGCAAAGCATCACCGTGATTGATCTCAAGGCGCAAACGCCCTGCATATTCAGCTCAGCGCTTTTTCGATGTCCTTCACCATCGATGCCGGTTCATCCTTCGGAGCAAAGCGCGTTACTTTGCCATCCGGGGTCACTAAAAACTTGGTGAAATTCCACTTTACACTCTCGCTGCCCAACAGGCCGGGCGCAGCTCTTTTCAAATGATCGAACAGGGGGGCCGTGTTCTCGCCGTTCACCTCCACCTTGGCAAACATCGGGAACGTGACGCCGTAATTCAGATCGCAAAAACTCGCGATTTCGGCGGCGTCACCGGGCTCCTGTTCACCAAACTGATTGCACGGAAAACCCAGCACCGCAAGGCCCTCATCGTGATACGTTTCGTGGAGTTTTTGCAGGCCCTCGTACTGCTTGGTAAAGCCGCACTTGCTTGCTGTATTGACGATTAAAAGCGTTTTTCCTGCGTACTTGGAGAGCTTCTGCGGTTTGCCGTTGATGTCATTGACTGTGAAGTCGTAGGCTGTGGTCATGATGTACTTCTCATCTGTTTGTGAGCGCGGCGCCAGCCGCGAAAAATGTTGCAGGACGAATATTTATGGCTGTCGCTACACCTACAGCGCCGCGAATCCCTGAGTTAAGTCATCGCGTAAATCCGCCTCATCTTCGAGGCCGATACTGAGGCGAATCAATGCGCCTTTGTGCGGCCAATTGGTTCTCGCTTTAAGAAGATCGTAAGTCAGGGCCAACGACCCGATACCACCCCAGCTTGCACCGATCCCAAAAAGCTCAAGCGCATCGATAAATCTCGCCGCCGCGTCTGCGCCGTATTGATCGTGCAATACAAACGAGAACACGCCAGTCGAACCCGTGAAGTCGCGCTTCCACGTTTCATGGCCCGGACACTCCGGGAGCGCAGGGTGTAATACCAACTTCACCGCTGGCTGGGCCTTGATCCAGCGAGCGATGTCGAGCGTGACGCGCTCCGCATGCTTGATGCGCAGAGGCATCGTGGGCAAACCGCGCAGCACCAGATAAATGTCGTCTGGCGCGCAGCACTGACCCGTTTGTAGCGCCATGTCTTTCACGCGCCGCCAGGTCGCTTCGTCTTTGGTTGTGATTGAACCCATCACCAGATCGCTGTGGCCCGCCGGGTATTTGGTTAGCGCATGCACCGATATGTCCGCGCCCAGCTCGAATGCGCGCAAGTACAAGCCAGCGCTATAGGTGTTGTCAATCGCTACCAGGGCGCCCGCTGCATGCGCAGCGGCCGCAATGGCGGGCAAATCGCTGACTTCCATCGTGATCGAGCCCGGTGTTTCGACCCATACGATCTTGGTATTGGGTTTGATGAGCGCCGCGATGCCCGCGCCAATCAGTGGATCGTACTGCTCGACCGTCACCTGCATTCGCTTAAGCAATCCGTTGGCTAGCCCTTTGGCCGGTTCGTACACATTTGATGGCATCAAAACATGATCACCAGGCACAACGAACGGCAGGAATGCAAAGGCAACGGCTGCGAGCCCGGAAGGAAAAAGCACGGCGTTGAAGCCACCTTCCCATTCCGCAATGCGGTTCTGCAAATCACGCGACGTCGGCGTGCCACTGGTGCCGTAGGTGTAGATGGACTCATCAAATCCTGAACGACTGTTCCACTTCGCAGTGCTTTCAAAGAGGATGGTGGACGCGCGTTCGGTGCCGGTCACAAGCGAACGAAAGCCTTTAGGTACTTCGCGCGATGGATGAATCAGGAGCGTGCTGGAGCGTTTCGTGGTCATGGCGTTGGCGATAGATTTATGTATGAAATTTATGAATGGATCAGCGTACGTGCGTGATGTTCGAGATGATCGTTAACGTAGGTGGAAATAAAATAGTAGCCGTGGTCATAGCCCGCGTGGCGGCGCATCTGCAAAGGCTGCCCAACGTTTTCGCAGGCCGCTTCGAAGTGCTCAGGATACAGCTGTGCTGACAAAAAATTATCGGCAAGCCCTTGATCAATCAGGATGCCATTGGGGTAGGGCGCACCACTACGTTGGGACATGAGTGCACAGGCGTCATGGGCTTCCCACTTGTTTGTATCGGGGCCAAGGTAGCCGTTAAACGCCTTCTGTCCCCACGGACACAGGGTGGGCGCGCAGATCGGTGCGAACGCCGACAACGACTGAAACAACTCGCGGTGCTTGAGTGCCAGCGTGAGTGCGCCGTGCCCACCCATTGAGTGGCCGAAGAGGCCAAGATGCGCTACATCGATTGGCATTTCTGCGCTGACCAACGAGATCAACTCGGTGGTGAGATACGTCTCCATGCGGTAATGCTTTGACCACGGCGCGACTGTGGCGTCAAGGTAGAAACTTGCCGCCAGACCGAAATCCCAACTATCGGTCTCTGCGGCAACGCCTGCTCCACGTGGGCTCGTATCGGGCGTAATGAGTGCAAGCCCCAACTCGGCTGCACGACGCTGCGCGCCCGCTTTAGTGGCAAAGGTTGCTTCATTGCAGGTCAATCCGGCAAGAAACATTAACGCAGGCACTTTGACGGCGCTGTGACCGAGCGCAGCGGGCGGCAAAAATACCGAAAACCGCATCGGCAAACCGATCACATGCGATTCATGTTGATAGAAGCGCTGCACGCCACCGAAGCAGGCGTGTTCGCTGAGGATTTGGATTTGCTGAGACATGTTCGACGTTATGTTGGGTTCGAGTAGCCCAGATGCTTGCATCCGGGGCTTCCGCTCGACGCAGTCAAATTATTGATTGCGTTTCGACGTGAGATTAAAACAGCACTACACCCCGGATCGACTCTCCGCGCTTCATCAAGTCGAAACCCTTGTTGATATCCTCAAGCGGCATCGTCTGCGTGATCAGATCGTCGATATTGATTTTGCCATCCATGTACCAGTCAACAATTTTCGGAACATCGGTGCGTCCCCGCGCGCCGCCGAACGCAGAGCCTTCCCATTTGCGTCCGGTAACCAGCTGGAACGGTCGCGTGCTAATTTCAGCGCCCGCTTCGGCAACGCCGATGATGATGCTGCGACCCCAGCCTTTATGCGTGCATTCGAGCGCCTGCCGCATGACTTTGGCGTTGCCGATGCATTCGAAGCTGTAGTCCGCGCCGCCGTCAGTCAACTGCACAATCGCGTCAACCACGTTCTCGGTTTCCTTCGGATTAATGAAATGCGTCATCCCGAACTTGCGCGCCATGGCTTCGCGCGCAGGGTTCAAATCCACACCAATGATCTTGTCGGCGCCGACCATCTTTGCACCCTGAATTACGTTCAGGCCGATTCCACCCAAGCCGAACACCACGACGTTGGCACCGGCTTCTACCTTTGCTGTGAAGATGACAGCACCAATTCCCGTGGTCACGCCACATCCGATGTAGCAAACCTTGTCGAATGGCGCATCTTTGCGAATTTTCGCGAGCGAAATTTCGGGGGCGACCGTGTAATTTGAGAACGTTGACGTCCCCATGTAGTGAAAAATCGGCTTACCGTCGAGCGAAAAGC
>JBBRGY010000142.1:0-7607 GCA_038223495.1 Burkholderiales bacterium
CGGGCATAACCAGTTCGCGATGTGATCCTCGAATTCGGTTGGCGTGTCCGTTGGCTGAAGATTGCGATTCAGATTGCGGTCGCCCGAGCGACGTTTGTGCGCATACGCCATTGGGTTGGTGATCGGCACAAAGGTGACCGAACCTCGCGCGATTTCCAGTTGACCGGACTCGATTTCAGCAATCGTACGGCGAATGCCGTGCATGCCCGCGAGCTCGTTGCCGTGAACGGCGCCCGTGATGAGAAGGCGTTTGCCGGGTTGAACGGCGGAGAAATTTACAGATTGGAAGGGGAGCATTGTTGATACTTGCCCCCTCCCCTTCAAGGGGAGGGTTGGGGTGGGGATGGGTTTCCAGTGGACGACAAGGCACGCATACTCTGCAACGGACCCCATCCCCCACCTAACCTCCCCCTTGAAAGGGGAGGAACTTACGATTAGAGAACTCTACAAAAAACAGCCTTCAAATACCGGCTCTCGTTGACCTGCGCGAGCCACGGGTGATCGGGGCCTGCGCCGCGAACTTCGAGAATCTGCAACTCGCGGCCCGCATAAAACGCCGCACGTCGCAGCATGTCGAGGAACTGCTCCTCGCTCACGACACCCGTGCACGAGCAGGTAAGAAACAATCCACCCGGCTTCACGACGCCTAGCGCGAGCTTGTTCATATCGAGATATTTTTTCAGCGCGTCGATCACTTCGTCCCGAGCGCGCGTCATCTTTGCAGGATCGAGCACCACGGCGTCCCAGCGCTTGCCCGCCTCTTGCGCTTCACGCAGCCACGGGAAAATGTCGGCCTGCGTGACCTTCGCCTTCACGTTGTTGAGTTTTAAGTTGCGCGTCGCGAAATCGACGGCTTCTTCATCGAGGTCAACGGCGGTGATGTCAGTCGCTCCGTTCACGCCGGAGTACACCGCGAAGCCGCCCGAATTGCAGCACAAATCGAGCATGCTCGCGCTCTTGGTCGAGGCGATGAGTTCGCCCCATCGCTTGCGGTTGTCGCGCTGATCGCAAAAGAAACCCGTCTTGTGTTTCCCACCGATTTGCACGTAAAAATTCACGCCGTGCTCGGTGATCGTCGACGGTTTGCCGCCGTGTGGCGGTTTGCCAGGCGGGCATTCGAAGCCTTCCTGCTTCTGCGCATTGTCATCGCCAAACGAAAAAATGTGCGACCCCGGAAATTGCGTCAAGAGCGCATCAAAAATCCAGTGTTGCATGCGGAACATGCCCGCCGCGTAAAAGCAAACCACGAGCACATCGCCAAAGCGATCCACGATCAAACCGGAAAGCCCATCGCCTTCAGCATGAATTACGCGGTACGCATCGGTGACCGCATCAAGGCCATAAATCTTTCGCCGCAATTGCACTGCATCGGCAATCTTCTCTGCGATGAATTGCGCGTCAACAATTTCGTCCTGCTTCTCTGTCAGCAGACGAATCGCCATCGGTGCCTGCATATTGAGCATGCCGCGACCAATGAATTCGCCGTCAACGGAGAGCACTTCGACCAGATCACCCGGAATGATGCGCTCAAGAGGGCGCTCCACCATTTTCTGGAAGATGAGCGGGTGAACGTATTTACGCTCGCTTTTTAAGCGAACTTGCGGAAGCGATTCAGAGCGATTTTTGCGGGCCATGCCGCAATGTTAGCGAGCGCGGTTTTGTTTACCCGCCAGCAGCGTCGTTTCCACTTTTTTCCAGTACGGGGTAAATCGTCGCAATGCGCCCCGATATTCGGCGAAAGTGGGCTCAGGGCTCCATTCAACCTCAAACGCGCTTAGACGGCCGTGCAGCCACCGTTGCGGGGTGTTCTGCGTTACCACCGACTTCACCTCCAACGCATTGAGCACTGCAGCCGTCTCGCCTTTGTAAACCAACACACCGGGAATTTCGGCCAGACAGTCGGCGATAAATTGCAATCGTTTGAGCGCGAAACGTCCGTGCGCGTCATCGCCCGTGTCGAAAACAAACACGCGTGCAAGGTCAGGGTTTGCCGTCAGCGTGGCGTTGGTCGGCGAGAGCATTTCATCGTGAAGCAAAACGATGCGTGAGAAATCGGGTGTCATGCGCGTACTCCGCTGCCGAACAGGCGAGCATCTAGCGCTTCGTAACTCGCGTCGAACGGGCAAGTGGCGTCACGAGACGCCTGGCAGCGCATACACGGCTCGCCGTTGGTGTATTTCTGCACATTCTCCCGATTGAAAAAATACGGCTTGTTCGAGAACGTCGAGGCCACCCATTGCCATGACAAATGGTTCGAAGCTACGTCGCCATCGAGCAGGTGTTGTACGTACCAATCCGCGCCTGCGCGCCAATCGATTTTGCGAAAGTGCACCACGTACGCAGCGAACCACATCCGGGCATGGTTGTGCACATAACCGTCGTTCAGCAACGCGTGAATTGCGTCGTCCATGCAGGCGAGACCGGTGTTGCCGGTCGTGATGTCGTCGGCGAGCGGCGCATCGCCGAGTGGTACTTTCGCAGGTTCGATATCGCGCATCACGTCGTCGCCGCGCGCGAACCATGCGCGTCGCCAGAAGTCGCGCCATGCGAGTTCGAAAACCAGGCGATACGCGCCGCTCGGGCCGCTTTTGTCGAGCGCCCATTCGCGCACTTCGTTTAACGTCACGCAACCGTGGCGCAAATAGGGTGAGAGGCGGGTCACGGCACCGCGCAGGTGGTTTCGGCTGCGGCTGTAGGCAACGGGGTCGACGCGGTTGAGTGTTGCCAATGCAGCGGTTCGACCGCCGTGAGTTGGCGAATCAGGGCCAGTCGCATCGGGGAAATACTGTGCAATCGCCACAAGTCGGGCGTCGCGGTCAGGTGGAAGGTGAAGCTGTTCCATCGGGGGCATTTCTACATCAAGCCGCGATAGTACGCGGAGAGCGCGACAGGAGAAACAGTGACTAGTAGCTTTTTGTTGACACGACCTAAACTTGGGGGCTGGACGATGTAAAGAGCGTTGGTCGACTTGCCATCGAACGGACGCTTAGCCCCATTGCAGAGGGGCTTACATCAAAAAGCTGAACGTTTAGCTGCATCGCTGGCGGGACTGCAAATCGACGCCAGGCATCAAACCCGTGGTCGCCAGCCAAAGAGGCGCGCTGGCAAAAAGAGAATCGCGCGGATCAGCGCGAACAGGGCATCGAACGTGACGCCAACTAACCTGAACGGTAGCGAGATCAACCAGAAGAGCGGGAACAACACCAGCGCGAGCAAGGCAACCGGCCAGCTCACCACCAGGAGGATGCACCACACAAACAACAGGATCAACGCTTTCATTGGAAATTCCTGGAGAGAAATCGATGAATTTAAAAAATTAGATCGTCTTTGATCCGGTGATGGTTACTTTTTCAAACGTAGCGTGAGCAACGCTTGTGTTCGGAGCGTCAGGCGGGGTTGCTGTGGCAAACAGTGCAGCGACGGCACCGACGGTGACTACGGAGAGCACGCCAGCGAATGCGGCGGTCACAGCGGTTTCGGTGCGCGAGAGGATGTTGAAAGTGCGATTCATGTTGGACTCCAAAGTGTTTTCGATTCGTTTCACAGCGGGGTATTCCGTTGCGATGGAGTGAACTTTATTCGGAGTACTTTTTTGCCGATAGGGGCGTGCGATGAATCGCGGGTAGAGTGCGCGAAGCGCGGAATCGGATCGTGAATGGTGGCGAGTTCGTCGCCGCAATCAGGAACTTTTAGGTTAGTTCAGCCGCGATCATTGCCGCCACGCTCACAGCGTTGCTCGGGTGCGCAATACAGTCGGTACTCCACACCTGTCCCACGCCAACGCGCAGCATGACATCTAGCGCATCGTCGGCAAACAGCGCGTGCGTCACGGCAACATCCACCGAGCTTGCGCCTGCTGATAAACAGGCCTGCGCGGCTTTGGCCACTGTCTGACCAGTGCTGGCCACATCGTCCAGAAGCACTACTGCACGACCTTCCAGTGCGATTGTGGGCAGATGAATCTCGACGTCCCGGTCACCATGCCGCGTCTTGTGACAAACGCCCGAATCGAATCCATGCCGCGCGGCTGCCTGTGAAATCCACTGCGCGGATTCCTCGTCGGGTCCAAGCAAGAACGCACCAGGTCTTTTCTCTGCGATCAGGTCGGCAAGTAGCGGCGCAGCGCTTAGAGCGAGCGCCCGATCAACCGGGATGGCCTCATTCAAGTGCGAGATGCGGTGCAAGTGCGGATCGACCGTGATCACGGCATCAAATATTTCCGCCAGAAATTGCCCTATGACGCGCTGGCTGACGACCTCGCCGACGTTAAAGGCAATATCTTGTCGCATGTATGCGAGATACGGTGCCACCAACGTAATGTGCTTTGCGCCCAGCAGTCGTGCCGTTCGTGCCACCAGCAATAGCTCAACGAGCTTTTCGTTGGGATGATCCAGTGTTCTCAGCAAAACGACGCGATCAGGCAGCGCGGATGGAAGCGTCAGCTTCAGCTCGCCATCGGGAAAGTGGTGCCGGTTAACGCAAGCGGCAGGCATCCCCGCAGCACTCGCGATACGATGAGCCGCAGCAGTCTCGTCCTCGAAATAAAGCAGAAGACTCATCATTAAAACTCCACGAACACATGCGGCATTTCAGCGGCTGCGCCGATGCTGTAGCCGCTCGCTCGTGTGCTGGCGCGCCGCGCAAACTCCAGATCGGCAGGGAAGGAAGCGTAGACGCGATAAAGCGCCTGTCCGCTGCTTACCTGCGCTCCGAGCTTATGCAAAAGATCAACTCCCGCGCCCTTGACGTTGGGCGCACCCGCCAATCGAGCGATGCGAGCAATCTGAAAATTATCGATACCGATCACTGTTCCGGACTGTGCTGCGCAAACTTCATACGTAAGCACGCCAAGCTGCGGATGATTGTGATCGAAATTCTTGCTGCCTTGAGCCGCGATAATCTCGTTCATGCGTGCGAGCGCGCGCCCTGAGTCGAGAATATCTCGTGCCACTGCGAAACCGTCGCCACCACGTACGTCGGGGTCGCTCTCAATCATGCGGCCCGCTAGCCGTAGTGATTTTTGTCTCAAATCATCCGGCGCGCGCGGATCATTTTCCAGAACCCGCATCACGTCGCGCGCCTCAAGCACCGGCCCAATACCGTCGCCGATCGGCTGACGGCCATCGGTAATCACCACATCGAGCGAGAGATGCATGCGCCGCGCGACGTATTCAAACAGTCGTCGCAGTCGTTGCGCTTCCGGCATGGATCGCACTTTTGCGGTCGGGCCGATTGGCACGTCCAGTACCAAGTGCGTCGAGCCCGCTGCGACCTTTTTCGAAAGAATGGAGGCGACCATTTGCCCCGGCGAATCAATGGACAAAGGACGCTCTACCGATATCAATACATCATCGGCTGGAGAAATGTCTGCGGTGCCGCCCCACGCCAGACAGCCGCGAAGTTCACGCACAATTGTGTCGAGCCTGGCGAACGGCAGCTCGACGTTGGCGAGCACCTCCATCGTGTCGGCGGTGCCCGCCGGTGACGTGATGGCGCGCGAGGACGTCTTTGGACAGAGTAGTCCATGCGCCGCCACAATCGGCACCACCAACATGGAGGTGCGATTTCCGGGAATGCCACCGATGCAGTGCTTGTCCACCACCAGTGGCTCGTGCCAGTCGAGCCTGCGCCCACTCGCGACCATCGCCTCCGTCAGAAAATACACTTCCTCGCGGTCGAGTTCACCCCGGTTGCAGGCAACGACAAACGCGGCGAGTTCGATTTTCGAATATCGGTGACCGGCGATGTCGCGAACGATCGCGGCGAACTCGTCGCGATCCAGCCGTTCGCCGTTGATTTTTCGAAACAACGCGGCGATTGAGGGTGGAGGCTCGGCCTGCGATACAGACACTACATGACCATCCACAGCTGCCAGTTGCGCGAACGCGTCTTCTGATAACCCCAACTCATGGCAACCCACAATAGCCGCGTCGTCAACGACGTTCAGCGTGGCCAAAATCTGGCGTCCGTTGGCGCGCACTTCGATCTTGGATAACGCCTGAAACCCCTCGGCTCGATAGACCTCGCAATCACGATGCAGGTAGGCAACGTTTTCTCGCCACGTATCAATGGCTACTCGTCGCAGTGCGAGATTCGATGTTGGCGGCTGTGTCTCGTTGTACAGAGCAGCGTTGGCATCGCCTAAAGGGGCAGAGTCGGCAGGGATCATCTCCGTAGCCTATAACGAATTTAGACGCTCAAACCATGATTTTGGTCAAACGCAGCGCAGAGAACTAGAGCGCGCTTTCGCAGACTGATGCTAGCCAGCTCGCAATGAATCCACAATCTCCATGCGCGCCGCGCGCACACTGGGCAGGAATCCGCCCACAACGCCCATGACTGCGGCGAACAAAATCGTTTTCCCTGCGATGACTGGCGTAAGGTAGAAACCAAATGAGAGCTGCGAAAACGACGTAAAGTTGAGCGTCGACACGGTGAATAGTTGCAGCACCGACGCAGCTGCGAGTCCGACCACGCCACCGACAAGCGCGAGCAAAATCGATTCGCCAAGGAAGGCCCACAGGATCGACGACCGTCGGAAACCAAGCGCGCGTAAAGTGCCGATTTCTCCAGTCCGATTGGCCACCGCAGCATACATCGTGATCGCCGCACCGATGATGGCACCAATGGAAAAAATAAACGACAGCGCGAGCCCCAGGATGGATAGAAAGGCCGATAAGGCCTTGCTCTGTTCTTCGTAAAAGAGCGGTTCAAATTTTACGTCGAGCTTCAAGCGGATATCCGCTTCGATGTCGGCCTTCAAGTGATCAAACTGATCGCGATCTACCAGCCGGGCAATCACGCTCGAATAGCCGAAGCGGCGAAACGCCTGACCGATTTGCTCGACGTCACCCCAAGCCTCGGAATCAAACCCCGAAGAGCCGCCGTCGAATACGCCGACCACACGCCAATCGCGCCCTGCAAAGCGGGTGGTCTGGCCCAACTCCATATTTTCAAAGCCCGCGTTCACGCTTTTACCGACTACGATTTCGCTCGCCCCCGGCGCGAACCAGCGACCTTCAATCAGCTTCACCTGCGGCCGAAGTCCAGCGCCAATTTCGGTCAGTCCACGCACGACAACATTCTGTGGCTTGGTGTCGCCTTTCTTCGGGGCGCCAATGAGCGCAACGATTTCTCTCGAAACTTGCGCTTCTCCCTGGCTGTTTCGTGCGATGGCGGGGTTGGTCTCTACCAGCGCCGCCTGATCGCGCGAGACGCTGCTTTGAATCTCGGTTTGCACACCTTGTCGCAAGAGGATCACGTTGTCGAAACTGCCAGTTCCCACCAACGTCTTTTTAAGCCCCGCATCGAGCATCAGCACTGCCGAAAAAACGAAAACGACGAGTGCCATACCGCCAGCGGTGAGCACGGTCGTGAGACGTCGCGTCCAAAGGTTTCGCGCGATGTAGCTGAACGGAATCTTCAAGCAACGTGCCTTAAGCCGTCAACAATCTTGATCCGTGCCGAACGAATGGCTGGCACGATAGCGGCGAGTGTCCCGACCGTTAACACAGCAAAAAATTGATACAACAGCGTGTCCTGCGACACTCGAAACACCGGGAAGATGGCACCGATTGAGCCCTTAAATCCGCTGATCACCGGGAAGG
>JBBRGY010000143.1:0-7607 GCA_038223495.1 Burkholderiales bacterium
TCGCCGGATCGCGCGCATTGAGCAGCACCATCGCCATGGCCGTGCCGGGGTTGAATTTCTTCTTGCCTTCTTTGCGCAATAGATTTCGCATTGCAATTGACACATTGCCGAAATCAATATCCACCGGACAAGGATTCACGCACTTGTGGCAGACGGTGCAGTGATCCGCGACGTCCGCGAGTTCGTCCCAATGGCGCAGCGAAATGCCGCGCCGCGTTTGTTCTTCGTACAAGAACGCTTCGACCAGTAAGCCGGTCGCAAGTATTTTGTTGCGTGGCGAATAAAGCAGATTCGCGCGCGGTACGTGCGTCGCGCAAACCGGTTTGCATTTGCCACAACGCAAACAATCTTTGACTGAGTCGGCAATCGCGCCGATGTCGCTCGCTTCAAGAAACAGCGACTCGCTGCCGAGCAGACCAAAAGATGGCGTGTACGCATAGCGCAAATCGCCGCCGGGCATCAGTTTGCCCTTGTTAAAGCGACCTTCTGGATCAACCTTTTGCTTGTAACGCTGGAACGGGCCGATCTCGTCATCGGTCAAAAATTCAAGCTTGGTTAAACCAATGCCATGTTCGCCGGAGATCACACCATCGAGCGAGCGAGCCAGCGCCATGATGCGCGCAACGGCGGCGTTCGCCTCCTGCAACATCTCATAGTTGTCACTGTTCACTGGCAAATTAGTGTGAACGTTGCCGTCGCCTGCATGCATATGCAACGCCACCCACACGCGGCCACGCAGCACTTCTTTGTGAATCGCCTTGAAGCGATCCACAATGGGCTTGAGCGCTTCTCCTGCGAAGATGTCTTCGAGTGGAGTCTTGATTTCCGTCTTCCATGACACGCGAATTTCGTGCGATTGCTGTTGCCGGAAGTTGGTCTCGATGTTGTCGAGCAGGCTTTGCCAGTTTTGGCGAACGGAGCCGACAAGCGCGCTCGCTTCGCTGACTTTATCGGCCAGCAATTCGGTCGAAACGCCGTATTCTTCGTAACGATTCTGCGGCATCGGCCCAGCGAAGAATTTTTCAAGTTCAACGCAGAGCTTCAGCTTGTTCTTGATCGATAGTTCAATATTGATGCGCTCGATGCCGTCGCAATAATCGCCCATGCGTGGCAAGGGAATCACCACGTCTTCATTTAATTTGAACGCATTGGTGTGCTTGGCAATCGCCGCCGTGCGCGCACGATCAAGCCAGAATTTTTTACGCGATTCAGCACTCACGGCGACAAAACCTTCGGCACCACGTATGTTGCAGATGCGCACGACTTCTGACGCAGCTTTCGCAACTTCGTTTTCGTCGTCACCGACGATGTCACCGATCAAAATCATCTTCGGGCGACCGTGGCGCTTTGCCTTGGTCGCGTAGCCCACAGCGCGCACATAGCGCTCATCCAGATGCTCAAGCCCCGACAACATCACTCGACCCGCACCGATCTTCGGTAAGGCATCAAGGAAGTCTTTCACCTCAACGATCGCCGGCACGGAATCGCGCACCTGACCGAAGAACTCCATGCACACTGTGCGCGTGTGCGGCGGCATCTTGTGCAGCACCCATTTCGACCAGGTGATCAGGCCATCACAGCCCTCTTTTTGCACGCCGGGCAGCCCGCTTAAAAACTTGTCGGTAACGTCTTTGCCGAGTCCAATTTTGCGGAAGCTTGGGCCCGGAATGATCAGCGTTTCTTCACGCAGGACTTTGCTGCGATCTAGCTTTGCATCAAAGTATTGCAGACGAAACGTCGCATGATTCGCATCGTGAATCTTGCCGAGGTTGTGATCCATGCGCGTAACTTCCAGCCACTCGCCTTGTGGCGTCACCATGCGCCATGCCGCGAGATTGTCGAGCGCAGTGCCCCACAGCACGGCCTTCTTGCCGCCCGCATTCATCGCTACGTTGCCGCCGATGCAGCTCGCGTCTGCGCTGGTAGGGTCGCACGCCCACACGAGGCCGGCGTGCTCCGCCGCCTCCATCGCGCGACGCGTCACTACGCCGGCTTCGCACTCAATGACGCCGTACGCTTCGGTGTGACCGGGCAATATCTCGAACTTGACGGACGACAGCGTTTCCAGTTTCTCGGTATTGATCACCGCAGAAGTTTTTGTGAGCGGAATCGCCCCGCCCGTATAACCCGTTCCGCCACCACGCGGGATGATCGTGAGGCCGAGTTCGATGCAGCCGTTGACGAGGCCGATAACCTCTTCCTCGGTATCCGGATGCAGCACGACGAACGGATATTCCACGCGCCAATCGGTCGCATCGGTGACATGCGAAACGCGCGCCAGTCCGTCGAACGTAATGTTGTCTTTGTGCGTGACTTTGCCGAGCACCTTAAGCACGCGCCTGCGCAAGTCATAGGTCTCTCGGAACTGCGCTTCGAAACGATCGACTGCTTTGGCGGCGCGCGAAACCAGTTCGCCGACTTTCTCTTTACGTGCTTCGCCGTCCGCATCCGCGACATCAACATTGCGCCGTTTTTCGACTTCACGTAACCGGTGGCGCAGTGCGTCAATCAGCATTGCGCGTCGACGCGGATTGTCGATCAAATCATCCTGCAAATAGGGATTGCGCTCAACGACCCAAATGTCGCCCAACACCTCGAACAACATGCGCGCGCTACGCCCAGTTTTTCGTTCACCACGCAGCGAATGCAGAATGTCCCACGCGTCGTCACCGAGCAGGCGAATGATAATTTCGCGGTCGGAAAAGCTGGTGTAGTTGTACGGGATTTCACGGATTCGCGAACCCTCGCCGCCGGTCTCACCCGATGCCGACTCAATATGCGATGCTCTTTGCGCAATCGTGCGCGGCTTCGCTGACATTTCGCTGGAAGCAGCCACTGTTGCGGGCATCGCGTCCAGTCGAAAGAGTCTTGCCAACCGCTCAACCGAGCGTGCCATCGACATCATTGGAGCCTTCATGGGCAGCGGTTGCGATGCACTGACGCGCACCCCGAGTGAATAGGAACGCAGTATATCGCGGTGCAACAATCCTCCGAACCCGCAACCGTGCGGGGTTTGGCCCTGTTTGAAAGACGGTTTTATGTAGCATTCGCATCTCACCACGTTTTGCTCGTTTAGAGGTTAGTTAGCCATGAAATTCCGCTTCCCCGTCATCATCATCGACGAAGATTGGCGCGCTGAGTCGTCCTCCGGTCTGGGTATTCGGGCGCTTGCCAAAGCGTTGGAGGAACAGGGCATGGAGGTGGTCGGCGGTTTCACCTATGTCGACGTCGGCATGGTGGCCAATCAGGCGGCGCGCGCATCGGCTTTTGTGGTGTCGATCGACGACGAAGAGGTAAATGAGGATGGCGTGGAGAGTCAGGCCGTTCACGACCTGCGCAAATTCATTGAAGCGACGCGCAGGCGCAATGCTGATGTGCCGATATTCCTGTTTGGCGAAACACGTACGTCCCAGCATTTGCCCAATGACATCCTGCGTGAGTTGCACGGCTTCATTCACATGTTCGAGGACACGCCAGAATTCGTGGCTCGCAACATACTGCGCGAAGCGAATCAATATTTGGGCTCACTAGCACCTCCGTTCTTCAAAGAGTTGCTGGAATACGCGAACGACGGTTCGTACTCGTGGCATTGCCCCGGCCACTCCGGTGGCGTGGCATTTTTGAAGAGTCCGGTCGGGCAGATGTTCCATCAGTTCTTTGGCGAAAACATGCTGCGTGCTGACGTATGCAATGCGGTGGAAGAGTTGGGTCAATTGCTTGATCACACGGGGCCGGTCGCCGCCTCTGAGCGCAACGCTGCGCGCATTTTTGGCGCCGACCACCTGTTTTTTGTGACCAATGGCACCAGCACATCGAACAAGATCGTGTGGCACGCCAACGTCGCGCGTGACGACATCGTGCTGGTCGACCGCAACTGCCACAAGAGCATCCTGCACGCGATCATGATGACGGGCACCATTCCGATTTTCTTGCAACCGACGCGCAATCATTTCGGCATCATTGGACCGATCACGCGCGATCAGTTTTCGATTGAATCGATCCAGAAAAAGATTGACGCGCACCCGTTAGTGAAAGACAAAACGGCGAAGCCGCGCGTGATGACGATCACGCAAAGCACCTACGACGGTGTGCTCTACAACGTAGAGACGATCAAGGAAGAATTGCAGGGCTACGTCGAAAATCTGCACTTCGACGAAGCCTGGTTGCCACACGCGGCGTTCCATCCGTTCTATCAGGACATGCACGCCATTGGGCCGGGCCGCAAACCGTGCAAAGACTCCACCGTGTTCGCCACGCAGAGCACGCACAAATTTCTGGCCGCGCTATCGCAGTCATCACAGATTTTGGTGCAAGACGCCGAAAATCTGAAGCTTGATTTCACGCGCTTCAACGAGGCGTTTTTGATGCACACTTCAACCAGTCCGCAATACGCGATCATCGCGAGCTGCGACGTGGCTGCGGCCATGATGGAGCAACCGGGTGGTGGCGCGCTGGTCGAAGAAAGTATTTCCGAAGCGCTCGATTTCCGTCGCGCGATGGCGAAGGTGGACAACGAATTCGGTCAGGACTGGTGGTTCAAAACCTGGGGACCGGACACTTTCGACCACGTCGGCGTTGGCCAGCGCGAAGACTGGTTTTTGAAGCCCGAAGACGAATGGCACGGCTTCGGCAAGATTGAAGCGGGCTTCAACATGCTCGACCCCATCAAGGCTACGATTGTGACGCCGGGGCTCGACATCAACGGGAGGTTCTCGGAGCAAGGCATCCCGGCGTCGCTGGTCACCAAATACCTTGCTGAGCACGGCGTGATCGTCGAAAAAACGGGGCTTTACAGCTTCTTCGTGATGTTCACGATTGGCATCACTAAAGGTCGCTGGAACACGCTGGTCACGGAGCTGCAACAGTTCAAAACCGACTACGACGAGAACCAGCCGCTATGGAAAGTGATGCCCGAGTTCGTGGCCAAGTACCCCGAATACGAGCGTGTTGGCCTGCGTGATCTGGCGCAACGCATTCACGGTGTGTATCGCAAATACGACGTCGCCCGCGTGACCACCGAGATGTATTTGTCACCGATGGAAGCGGCGATGAAACCGTCCGACGCGTTCGAGCATCTGGCGCACCGCACGGTCGATCGCGTGCCGATTGATGAGCTTGAAGGCCGCATCACCGCGATGCTCGTCACGCCGTATCCGCCGGGCATTCCACTACTCATTCCTGGCGAACGCTTCAACAAAACTATCGTGCAGTATCTGAAATTTGCGCGTGAGTTCAATACGTTGTTGCCAGGCTTTGATACCGACGTGCACGGACTCGTGGTGGAGCAGCACAAGGGTGAGGCGCGGTATTTTGTGGATTGCGTGAAGTAGGACTTCATTGCAATGAACTGTCTTCGCTGCCATGGTTCACTCCCCTTATTTTCAGCGTACCCAGCATTGAGCGACGGCATCATCTGCAAACAGTGTGGCGCGAAACATGTGTATTCGGTTGATTTGAACTTCGGCTTAGGTTTTCAACTCGGTGCGCTAGTGCTTTTATTTGTGCTTTCGATCATCGCTTCAGCTTCTGCGTGGCTTGCAATCCCGTTTTTTGCCATTGGCGCGTACTTCTTGCAAAGATACTTGGAAGGTTGGTTACGAATTGACGATCGTACGTAGCGTTGTAGGGTGCACATCAAAATGCGCACATCGGCGTGCTCGACTAACGGTTGGTTTTCCATACCAAAGGTGCGAACTCTACGACATGCAGATAATGTGACCGCATGGACTACCAAGACACCCTCAACCGCATCCACACCGCGCTGAAACCCGTTATCGGCGAGGGCAAGGTGGCCTCCTACATTCCCGAATTGGCGAACGTCGCGCCCGATCAATTCGGCATGGCCGTGGTGAATTTTGATGGCACGGTGTTCTCAGTCGGCGATGCGACCAAGCGCTTTTCGATTCAGTCCATCTCTAAGCTTTTTGCGCTGACGCTCGCCTTTCAACGCGAGGGCGATTCGCTGTGGACTCGTGTGGGGCGCGAGCCTTCGGGCAATCCGTTTAATTCACTGGTGCAGCTTGAGCGCGAGCAGGGCATTCCGCGAAATCCCTTCATCAACGCCGGTGCGCTGGTGATCACGGACATGCTAGTTGCGCATCATGGTGGCGGCGAGGGCGCGCAGGAGGCGTTGCTCGCATTCGTTCGCGAGCTTGCGGGCACTGGCGGCACCGCGATTCAAATCAATGGCCGCGTCGGTGAATCAGAAATTCGCACGTCATCGCGCAACGCCGCGATGGCGCACTTCATGAAGAGCTTTGGCAATTTGCACGGCAAAGTGGGCGAAGTGCTTAACGCGTATTGTCATCATTGCGCGATCGAAATGAACTGCGTGGAGCTTGCTCGCGCGGCGTGTTTCATCGCCAACAAGGGCGTGAATCCGTGGAACGGTGAAGCGGTAGTTGATCCCAGTTCAGCTAAGCGTTTGTCGGCGCTGATGTTGACTTGCGGCACCTACGACGCAGCGGGCGACTTTGCGTTTCGCGTCGGCCTGCCCGCTAAGAGTGGCGTCGGCGGCGGCATCGTGGCGATTCTGCCGGGCGAATGCGGCATTTGCGTGTGGTCGCCCGCGCTAGAGGAAAGCGGTAACAGCCGCGCCGGTTCGATGGCGCTGGAGATGTTCACGTCGTTGACTCAACGGTCGATTTTTTAGCAATAGCTTTTTCATAAAAGCCCGCTTGAACAGGGGCTAGCGTCGATAAACGCTAATTGTTGATAAGTGACAAAAACGCTAGCGGGCCCCTATGCAGCCGTGGATTTATGCAAAAGCTGTCGGCGAAAAAATAGCGATCGCACCGAGATTCACTGAACAATTTGCTCGCGTTACGCGATGTCTTGTCAGGCTAATTCGGCCGAAAGCTGAACTCGCAGACGACGCATATCCGCCAAATAATTCAACCCTGCAATTGCGCGCACGCCGTACCAGCTCACATATTCACCGTCGATGAGCTCAATCGGTTGCGTCAACTGCATCGTGCTGCGCAATTCTTCGATGTGCTCATCGCCAAACGAATACGGTTCCGACGACAAAAAGATGCGCTCGGCGTTGCCCCAAATGCTGTCGTCAGTGGTCAGTTCTGGATAGCGCTTGTCGGCTTGTACAGGCAACGTTTTCCAGCCCACGGTTTCGAGCATCGCGCTGACGTAAGTGTTGCGCGAAATCGTCATCCACGGGTTTTTCCAGATGGCGTAGAGCACAGTTTGCGGCGGTAATTGCGCACCAACGGCGCGCGCTCCGGCGAGCGCAATCGCCAATTCGTTGGCCAGACGATGTGCCGCCTCATCCGCTGAAAAAATATGGCCAAGCAATCGGAACAGCGCCATGTTGTCGTCGGGCACCATTGGATGCGTGACCACGATATTTGGTATCACTTTGCGCAGGTGATCGACGTCGGCTTTGCGGTTTTCATCGATATTGACGATGACGTGCGTGGGCTCGGTGTCGATCAGGCGCGCGATGTTCACGTCCTTAGTGCCGCCGACCTTGGGTACGTCACGCACGGCGGGCTCAGGATGAATGCAGAACCCGGTGCGCGCGACGACCTGATCGCCCAGACCCATCGCAAACAGCGTCTCGGTGATTGATGGCACCAGGCAGGCGATACGCA
>JBBRGY010000144.1:0-7601 GCA_038223495.1 Burkholderiales bacterium
CGGTCGCCAGTGATTTGTTCAGTCCGCGTACGTCACCAGCTAGCACCGCCTCATATGTTGCGTTCGACGTACTGATTCGTTCAGTTGAAGCGAGCGGTGCGTCGAATTCGCCAAGTGGCAACCGCAACAGTAAGCGCTCGACCCACGGTGCGGCGGACTCGGAGGAGTCGCTGGCACCTTTAATCGTAGCAATCGTTTGCGCCGATTTACCCAACTTGCGAATGACCAGCGTTTCACCCGGCAGCAGCGAGTTTTTAAGATCGGCGAGTGCGAAGGGCGCGGCGGCGGCCTCACTATTGCTATCGAAAATCACGCCATCACTCACTGGGCCAATGACCTCGATGCGAACGCGAATCTGGTCGAGATCGGCGGGAGGCCACACGACGCCCGACTTCTGAAATAGCGCCTCCTGAAACAGCGCGACTGGCAATCGAATGGAATAAAACGAACCGCGTTTGCATCCCGAATCAATCAAATTTTCTACCGCGCGCGAGCCATCGATGCATTGTCCCGACTGCCACAGCCAGCCACGAAAATCGCGCACGGGTTTGACCAGTCCAAGTGTCGTGCCACCATCGCCGCTATCCACAAAACCTGTTAGTCGGCCACGTACGGTCGCCGCGTTTTCACTCGTCATACGATTGGCTGGCGGTGGCTCCATGCGTTCGAACGGCGCGATCCAGCGTTCGGTTTCACCGCGCATTGTCAACGTCACGCGGACACGATGCACGCCTTCGAGATTCCTCTCGCCCTTGGTGCGCGACGCGAGTTGTCCGCTGGCAAAACGCCCCGCCAGATAAATAAATCCACCCGCCCACGGGTTGTTGCCGATGGCGGCGCATACGGCGCTGTAGTCCTTGTATTGCACGAGGCAGCCTGCAGTTTCCACCGCTTGTTGCACCTTGTTGGCATCGTCAAAATCAAGCGCGGCGTATGGCAACACGTACGGCCGCAACGGTGTAACCGGGCCGCCAGAACGGGCCGCGTTGATGAGCGCAAGCTGTCCTGCCGGATGGTTCAGCCGCGCGGCAATCTCTGCCTTCGTTTTGTCAAAACCTTGCTGATAGTTCTGATAACCACGCCGCTTTTCCACCTGCAGAAGCATGATGGTGAGGCCAATGGTGGCCAGTCCCAGCAACAAAAATACGCTACGAAACAGAATGCGTCGTCTAAACGACGCAATGCCCGACCAAGTGAATTTCATTTCTTGCCATGAGTGAGATCGGCAGTCGAATCGACCCAGCGAAAACCTCGCATCGGAACGTTTTCAATCGCGTCAAATGCCGGTTCAATGTCGCGGAATGCGTCACGAATCGTGCTGATATGCTTCCTGACGTTATCGCGATTGCGACCGCTTTTGACGACGAGATAAAGCTCATCGTAAGAGACGATTTGGCCGCGCCGTTGATGCAGCGTTGCGAGGATTCGCTGCGCGGTGAGCGGCAGATTGATGCGCTGCCCACGCCATGTGGGCGTACCTTGCCACAGCGGGTCAAGCTGCAATTCATCGACCGGCGCTATCGCAGGTTCTGGCTGCGATTGTTGGCGCTTTGCCTCGCGCAAAATTTCCAGAAATGTATCGATGAAATCTGATTCGGTGAACGTCGTCTTCTGCAAGTAGTCCCACGCGTCGAGCGCCTTCATGATGCTGCGATAAATCGTTGCGGGCATGGCAGAGACGACGAGCACGGGCGTGCCGTGTTGCTTGTTGATCGCGTTGATGAGCGCGACGCCCGCATGGCGCTCGCGCCCCAGCTCAATGTCGAGCACGATCACGTCGTATCGCTCACGTGCGATGGCGGCCTCTGCCTCGTCGCGAGTAAACCATTGATCAATGCGAGCGCCGGGCGCAGCAGACTCAATCCACGAGCGCAACTGATTGCTGGTGGGAATATCGTCCTCGATGACGGCAATCACGGGCATGCGATGGTTCCAAATGGGTATGAGTGGCAATTATCGCGGGCCGCGCGTGGCTTCGGTGTGAGTTTTTCTTCCGTTGCGGCCGAGCCTGTGAAGACACGCACACGTCGCAAGAGCTTTCCGTGGTTTTCGCGCGCAAAGTCACCCCGCGACGCCCTTGAGCGCTCTATGGCACTCGTCAAACAATCCTCTCCATCGAGTGCTGGATAACAAAGCACCGAACTTTTCAAACGTCACCATTGAAATCTCAGGAGCCAATCATGAACCATCGCATCAAACAAATCGCTGCCTCTATTCGCACTATGTTCACCCGCGTCACGCCGTCGCTACGGCGTGTTCAAGGCGCGGCGACCGTCGCAGGTCAGGGATTTTTGCGTCGTAACGCCTCTCGACTGATCGTACTGGCTGTTATCGGCAGCGCGGGTTACGCGATTTACAAAAACCCGCCTGTGCAAACCGTTGAGCGCGGCGAAGTCGGCGTTCGCATCAATCAACTCACTGGCGTGACGAGCGAGTCGCGCGATGGTCCGGTGTGGGTTATTCCGGGCCTGCATCAGCTGCGTCGTTTCTCGTTGCGTGATCAGACTTTTCATCCGTCCGCAAGCGGCAAAGGCAACAGCGAAGACCTCGCGACATTCCAGTCGGTGGAGGGCCTATCCATCGGTGCCGATGTGGCCATTCGTTATGCACTTGATCCGACAAAAATTGCCACGATGGCGAGCAACTTGCCGGAGGACCTGGGCAATGAGGTCGTCCGCCCAGCAGTCGACGGTGTGATCTACAAAGTGTTCACGCGTTACACCGTGCGCGAAATTTTCTCCTCGAAGCGCGCTGAAATTGTGCAGGCGATTGAGACAGAGTTGAAGCCAGCATTAGCGGTCGATGGCATCACGCTGCGCGGTGTGCAGATTGGTCGAATCGAGTTGCCGGAAAACTACAAAGCTGGCATGGAGCTGTTGCTCGCAGAAGAGCTGGCGAGCGAAAAAATGCGTTACACGCTTGAGCTGAAAGAGAAGCAAGTGAAACAGACGGGGCTCGAAGCTGATGCCGCGAAACTGCGTCGTGAGAAATCAGCCGAAGCCGCCGCGAGCGAACAAATCATTGCCGCCCGTGCGCAGGAAGAAGCTATGAAGCATGTGCTGCCGTTCAAAGAACGTCAGGTCGAGCAGCGCAAGCTAGAAGCGGAAGCGGAGCGCGTGGCGCGTGTCAAAGCTGCGGAAGGCAGCGCGCAAGCCCGGCGCATCGAAGCGGCGGGGGAAGCTGAGTCTCGTCAGAAGCTGGCTGACGCCGAGGTATATCGCCTGGATCGGGTCGGCAAAACCACCAGCGAGCAGATGGCCCGCGAAGGCGCGCTGATTACTCGTTTTCCTCTGTTGATTCAGAAGACGATGGCGGACAAACTATCGGACAAAGTCTCGGTCATCATTGCTGCGCCACCGACCAACGGAGACTTCATCGGCACTGCGTTGCTCGGCAAGGCGTCGCAAGTTGCGGTTAAGAACGACACGTCAAACAACGAAACCGACACCACGAAGGAATCACAATAATGCGCGCGCTTCTGACTTCCATTGCGACCGCACTAACGGCCGCTTCCTTGCAAGCTGCGCCTACGCAACCGCCGCTCGCCATCGTGACTCAGGATCAAGTGTCGCTCCGCGCATCGCCGCGTGACGGTGCGACGCAGCACGCGCTTCTAACGCAAGGCGACACGCTGGAAATTCGTGGCGAACGGGCAGACTACGTTCAGGTGTACGACCATCGGCGTGAACGAGCAGGCTTCGTACGGGCCACGCAAATTCGCCGCACAACACTGGCATTCGACGAAGCGTCGCCCCTGTTAGCCGTGATGCGCTTCGTGAAGGACACACCGGGTAGCGAATCGCTCGGCATCGCCTACACCGCGGCGTATTTGAAAGCTGCATCGCCGAACGCCATCGACGCCGAGCCTTTTGATACTTTGGGTACGCTGGCGGATCGGTTGGCGCTGCGTGCGTCGAATGCCAGCAAGGCGCAGGAGTCGATGCTCAATGCGCAGGTAGAAGCGGTCAGCGCCTACGGTGTGCGAATGAAAAGTATCGAGCGCAACGGGCGCATTCGTTTGTGCTACGACGGCGAGGCGTACCGCCGCGTACTGGCGATTTCGACCGATTTGGCGATGCGCGCCCGCGCAGCGTTGTCGCTGACGGCGAACGACTGCATTGACCCGGCGCTATTGCCCGCAGATCGACGGCGGCTCGACGATTGGCGTCTGGAAATTATCGAATCTGTGAAGTCATCGGGTCTTCCTGACTACATGAAGAATCGCGTTGAGTTGCGCCGTGCTGGAATCTGGGCAACCGCGACGTTTCAACGCGCACGTCAGGCTGCTGATTCCGCCCCAACCGTTGAGGCGGCGCAGCGTGCGTTGGATGCATTTGCCAAGGTGAACAAGGCCGAATTGACCGACGCCGATTTGTCTGCATACGCCGATGCAGCGATTCGCGTGAACGCCGTGCGGCCCGCGCTCGATACGATTTCCGCAGCGGCACGCACCCGTCTCGCGTTATCCACCGCGCCTGGCGAACCGGGCCAGACCTGCGTGTTTCTACATGCCGTCGCGAGCCCCGACAAAGTGTTGGCAAAGCAGTGCACGTATGGTGTGGTGTGGGCGAACTCGGTGCATGTCAATGCGGCGGGAAACGCGGTGACGCTGGCGGTGCAGCCGCTGGACGCATGGCGCGAGCTGTGGGTCTTTAAACAAGACGACGCGAAGGTTTGGACGATTGACGTGCTGCCACCGTCCAGTGCGACGCTCACGCCAGATGTGGGCTATGTTGAATTTGCGGGTTGGGTGCCCGGTCAGGCGCAGGTATTGGTGGCCCGCGAAGCCAAACTGGATCAACGCTACAAGCGGAGCTTTGAACTCGTAAGTCTCGCCTCGCTCAACACTGAAAAATCAGTCGATCAACCCTCCTCGCTATCAACGTTTTACCGCTGGCAAGATGCGGTGTGGAAACGAAGCACGCTGGCCTTGCGCTAACCGTCGATAATTGCACCATGAAGATTTATCAAGTCGGCGGCAGCGTACGGGACAAGCTCTTGGGATTGCCTGCGCATGATCGTGACTACGTGGTGGTGGGTGCGACCATCGATGAGATGCTGGCGGCAAAATTTCAGCCTGTGGGCAAGGATTTTCCGGTGTTTTTGCATCCTCAGACTAACGAGGAATATGCGCTTGCGCGGACCGAGCGCAAGAGCGGTCGTGGTTATTCCGGGTTTGCATTTCACGCGTCGCCCGACGTCACACTCGAAGCCGATTTGCAGCGGCGCGATCTCACCATCAATGCGATGGCGCTCGATGCCGATGGCACACTAATCGACCCGTACGGCGGCGCGCGCGACGCTGCGGCAAAAGTATTTCGGCATGTCAGCGACGCGTTTGCCGAAGACCCGTTGCGTGTGTTGCGAGTAGCGAGATTTGCTGCGCGATTCACCGATTTTGCTGTGGCGCCCGAAACATTGATGCTGTGCAAAAAGCTGGTCGATGATGGTGAGATCGGCGAACTGGTGGCGGAGCGTGTGTGGCAGGAAATATCGCGCGGGTTGATGGAGAACAAGCCGTCGCGCATGTTCGAAGTGCTTCGCGCGTGCGGCGCTTTGGCGGCGCTTGCGCCCGAAATTGATCGCTTATGGGGAGTGCCGCAAAAGCCGCAGTGGCATCCGGAAATCGATACTGGTGTTCACGTGATGCAGGCTATTGATTACGCGGCAGACAAAGGCTGGCCGCTCTCGACGCGCTTTGCCGTTTTGACGCATGATCTGGGCAAGGGCACGACGCCCGCAGACATCCTGCCCGCGCATCACGCTCACGAAGCGCGCAGCGTGAAACTGGTCGCGGAGCTTTGCGCGCGTTGGCGGGTGCCGCGAGAGTGCAATGAGCTGGCCACGCACGTGGCTTCGGAACACGGAAACATCGCCAAAATCGCAGAGTTGCGACCTGCGACAGTACACGATCTGCTCATGCGCTGTGACGTGTTGCGACGACCAGAGCGTTTTGCGCAAATGCTTGATGCGTGCGAGGCGGACAAATGCTCGCGAATCGGCGCACAAGGCGAGCGTCCTGCCGATGCGAGCCCAGTCTTTCAGCCGCGAATCAATGCGTTGGCAGCGTTGGCTGCGATGCAATCGGTGGATGCAGGGCGTCTTGCGGCGGCGATGGTGGCGGCTGGCAAACCGGAGCGGATTGCCGACGCCTTGCGGGAGGCCAGAATCGATGCGATTCGAGCAATAGCTTTATCGTGAAATTACGGCTGCACATGGGCTAAGAACCATATTATTATAAAGTTGACTATGGCACTTTTGACGATAAATGCCCCGTGCAGACGTACTTTTTACGAAAAGCTGATGGCACTCACAACTACGGCTGTATGCCTGCCGTTACTCGTTTGAAAAGCGCCGTATCGTCCCGCGTCAATTCATCAACAATCGTGAAGTGATTTAGCGCTGGCAGCTCCCAATCAGTGACGTTCTTCCAGCGCGCACCGAGCAGCTGGTTTTGCCGCAAAAACTCTTCAAGCTCCGCGCCGCCGACGGCTGCCGTGAAGTCGCAGGCGACGCGACGTTCGCGATAGGCCGGGCTCATGGCGAGCGCCTCGTCGTTGGTGAGCTTAAGCGCTTCGTTCAAATAAATCGGCACGAGCGGTTCAAGATCAAACAATCCACTGACGGCAGTCGCCGAGACGAACGGCGCTGCGGGTAATCCGTACGACGTCCAGTCCGTGGTCATGCACCACGCGGTTAAATGTCCGCCCGCAGAATGTCCGGCGAGCGACAAGCGATCACGATCAATCGACAACTCCGCCGCGTGACTCCACACATGTGCGATGGCCGATTCAATTTCGCCCGCGATGCCGCGAATGGTCGTTTGAGGGCACAACGTGTAGCCCAAAATCACGGCGGCCATGCCGTTCGCCACGAACGGCGCAGCGATCACGCTCCAGTCCTCTTTCGACAGGCGCTGCCAGTAGCCGCCGTGAATAAACACGAAGGTCGGCCAACCGCCCGCAGGCGCAGCGCCGAGCGGCGTGAAAACGTCGAAACGATTTCGCGCTAAAGGCCCGTACGCGACATCGCGTGCGCCCGCCGCGTCAGCGCGAACGCGTTCACTTTCACGTTGCCAGCGCGGTAGCAATGTGTCTGCCCAATCGGGCACGGCAGCGCCGTTGTTATAGCGACGTGCGAGTTCTTCGAGGGGAATATCTGGAATCATATTTGAAATGTATCGCCAATCATCAAGCGCGCGTCAGTGCGCCGCGCTGGACCCTTTAGAAAATATCGCCAGCAAGCTCGCGCTCACAATCAACGCACCGCCAATCAGCGTGCTTTGCGTGATGTTTGCGGCGCCCGCAAGCCACGAGCTTAGGGTCGCCACGAGAATTTCGGCGAGCATCAGCACGGACAACACGTTTGCTGGCAAACGCGACGCGCCGTACTGCAATGCAAGATTGCCCACCAACACAAACGCCGCAAAGACGGCAATGCCGACCCATGCAATTGCTTGTGGCGCGAGAAGCAACGGTTTGCCAACCACGGCGAGTCCAGTGATGACAATCGGCGCAATGATGACTGCGCCAATGAACATGGCAAAGGCTCGCGCGGGCTCGGGTGAGGCCGCATATTTGCGCAACACCACGTTGTTCACC